>NZ_VUMH01000017.1 GCF_009696265.1 Desulfovibrio porci | reverse complement strand
TCGACCGCGTGCAGTCAATTTGGCATTCTTATGGCTGTTCACCCTGTCCTCGGCTCGGTTTACTGTTGTCTGTCAACTCCAGCTTTACCGGCTTGAGGCAGGGTGAACAACCTATTGGAACATTACACCTAGTGCTGACGTTTGATGACGGCGCGTCCATTCAATTGGAAAATTTTTATACCGTCTATTCCAGAGAAAGCATGCCCACCTTCCAGGTGGACGGCACGGAGATTCCCGGTTCGGAATTCTTTGCCGCCTTGAATGAGGACCTCATGCCTGCCGCGGGTCCCGCCGCAGGCGCGGCGGCCCGCGCGGCCCGCTATAACGAGTTCGGCAACTCCGATCTGATGGACGGCATAAACCACTTGGACGGGCTGGATGCCGGCAGTGACGGCGCTCCCCTGACGACCGCCGCCGTTGCGGCTGTCTCGCCGAACGCCCTCGGCGGTGATGACGCCGCCGTCGTCGGCGCGCCGCTTGAGCACGACACCGTCTCGGTGATCACGGACGATACGGACCTGCGCGACGCGGGCCATACGAGCGTGGCGATGGTGAATGCGGCCGAGCAGCTTGGCGCGGAGTGGAAATTCTCTGGCGAAGGTCTGCCCACAGTTCCCAACGGCGAGCTGAGCGTGGATGCGGACGGTAATCTGATCTATACACAGACGTCCTCTTTCACGGGGCACACCGACAACAGCCTCGCAACAGGTGCTGACGAAACCGCGTTGGCGGGCAGCGTGACAGTGACGGTGGTGAACAGCGTCACCGGCGCAACGGAAGAGATAACCCTGAACATCAATATCAAGGACGACGCGCCCGAACTGACGGTGACGGACGGCACGGCGGACATTGATTCCGGCCAAAAGACGGAAGTGGGCACGTACACACTGGTGCACAGCGCGGACGGCGACACGGTGACGATCAACGGCGTGACGGCGACCGAAGCCAACGGCGCGTACACGGCGACGATTGATGGCGTGGGCACGGTGACGCTGGAAGACGGCAAAGTCTACGTGACCCCGGCTGAGGGCTATATCTCCAAGGGTAACGTGTCGCTGACCATCAATGTGACGGACGCGGACGGCGACAGCCGAAGCGGCAGCGTGACGTTCGACATGAACACGGCGCTCAAAACCGACGCCTTCGAGGTGACCACGCACGACCATGACCTGCTCGGTGCGGCCCACGAGAGCGTGGCGACAGTGAACGCGGCCGATCTTGGCGCGGGCTGGGAGTTCTCGAAAGATCTGCCCGATGTCTCCAACGGCAAGCTGAGCCTGGATGCGAACGGCAACCTGGTCTACACGCAGACGTCCGCTTACACGGGGACGGGGCACAACGTGCACGCGGCCACCAACGAAACCGCGTTGGTGGACAGCGTGACGGTGAAGGTGGTGAACAGCGCCACCGGCCTAACGAAAGAAGTGACCCTGAACATCAATATTGAGGACGACGCGCCCGCACTGACAGTGACGGACGGCACGGCGGACATCAATTCCAGCCAAAAGACGGAAGTGGGCACGTATACACTGGTGCACAGCGCGGACGGCGACACGGTGACGATCAACGGCGTGAAAGCGGACGTAACTGAGAACGGCGCGTACACGGCGAAGATTGCCGACGTGGGCACGGTGACGCTGGAAAACGGCAAGGTCTATGTGGACCCGGTTGCGGGCTATGCCTCCAAGGGTAACGTGTCGCTGACCATCAATGTGACGGACGCGGACGGCGACAGCCGAAGCGGCAGCGTGACGTTCGACATGAACACGGCGCTCAAAACCGACGCCTTCGAGGTGACCACGCACGACCATGACCTGCTCGGTGCGGCCCACGAGAGCGTGGCTACAGTGAACGCGGCCGATCTTGGCGCGGGCTGGGAGTTCTCGAAAGATCTGCCCGATGTCTCCAACGGCAAGCTGAGCCTGGATGCGAACGGCAACCTGGTCTACACGCAGACGTCCGCTTACACGGGGACGGGGCACAACGTGCACGCGGACACTAACGAAACCGCGTTGGTGGACAGCGTGACGGTGACGGTGGTGAACAGCGCCACCGGCCTAACGAAAGAAGTGACCCTGAACATCAATATTGAGGACGACGCGCCCGCACTGACAGTGATAGACGGCACGGCGGACATCAATTCCAGCCAAAAGACGGAAGTGGGCACGTACGACCTGACGCACAGCGGGGACGGCGATCTCGTGACGATCGACCTGACGCACACTGTGAACGGCCGTCTCGTGACGGTCGAAGGTCTGGTCCCATCCGTAGAGCGAGACGGCAGCTACGAGCTGACCATTAAAGGCGTGGGTCTGCTGACGCTGGAAAACGGCAAGGTCTATGTGAAGCCGGAAGCGGGCTATGTCTCCAAGGATGACGTGACGCTGACCATCAATGTGACGGACAGGGACGGCGACAGCGCAAGCGGCACTGTGACGTTCGATATGAACACGGTGCTCAAGACCGACACCTTCGAGGTAACCACGCACGACGCGGACCTGCGCATCGAGGGCCATACGAGTGTGGCGACGGTGAAGGCGGCCGAGCTCGGCGCGGACTGGGAATTCTCGGAGAAGGGTCTGCCCGATGTCCACAATGGCGAGCTGAGCGTGGATGAGCACGGCAACTTGGTCTACACGCAGACGTCCGCGCTGACGGATTCCACCCTGCACAACAAGTACGCCCCCGAAGAGGGCGGTCGTGACGAAACGGCGACGGTGACGCCGCCCGAGGGCGTGAAGGTGACGGTGGTGAACAAAGTCACCCACGAAGAGAAAGAGGTGACCCTGAACATCAAAATCACGGATGACGCGCCCGAACTGACGGTGTCCGATCCCGTCAAGGGAGAAGATCCGGGTACAGCCGGAGACTTCATCGGCGGTGATCCCCTCGTCTTCACCGAGTATACGGAGGCTGGCCGGAAGCTTGGTCCTTCCCTCACGTTTAACGAGGGCGTGAAGGGGCAGGAGGTCACGATTTCCGCCGCGATGGTGCACTACGACGATACATGGAATATCGACTCGATCAGCACCAAGGGCATGACCCTCGGCAATAGCGGCCATACGGTGGAACAGGATCGAGGGCTGACCGTCAACGGTGGTGCGCATAGTCAGGAAATCGGAGCTGAGAAAGGCAGTCACTTCGGCGAAGCGGTAATCATAGATCTGGACGGCCAGGCTTACGGCCTGAACCTCAAGCTCGGCGCGTTCTATTCGGGGAGAGAGCTGGGCAAGCCCAGCCCTGACACCATTTCCGAAAAAGCGCTGATCAGCTTCTACAAGGAAGGCCATTTGGTCCACTCCGAGCTGGTGACCGGCAGAAGTACGGACGGCGAATTCACGTTGAATACGAAGGAGTTTCTGGCCGACGGTTTTGACCGTGTCGTCATCTCCGCCGTCGACAACGGCGAACACAGCGACTTCACCATCCAGTCCGTGGACTTCGTGACCTCCGAACCGGCCATTGCGGTCTATACGGGCACGGTGACGGGCATCAGCGGCGCCGACGGCTTTGCCGAAGGCTATGAGAACGCGACCTTCGACTATAAAGACGGCGAGACTATCAAGGTTTCCGTGAACGGAGGTGAGGCGGTCGAGGCGACGCTGCACATGGAGCAGGGCCGCTCCGGCGGCGGCAGCCTCACGGCCACGGCTCCTGATGGCACGCTGCTTTTCACCGCCATTCTGGACTCCAAGGGCGACTGGACCTTCAAGCAGCACGAAGTGTTCCAGATGGTAGACGCCGATGGCAAGCTTGGCGGCGATTTCCAACTGGAGTTCATCACAAAGGACGGCGACGGCGATATTGCAAACGGTCACGCCACTATTGACCTCGTCGATGAGGTGGTTCTGCCCGAGGTGACAGGCAGCGTGACCTCTTGGGATGGCGACGTGGCTCTGAATACGGATGGCCACTTGCATACGAATGTTCCGCATGACGTGAGTATCAACCTGCCCAACGGCGTGAAGCTGGAGCCCGGGAAGACCTATACAGGCGAATACGGCAAGATCATCGTGGACGCAGACGGCAAGGCCACTTACGAGCAGACCAAAGTTTACAGCCATGATCCGGATCAGAGCCATCAGGAATCTGTCCTGAAACACGGCGCTGAAACCATCACGCTGGAGGCAAAGCTGGGTAACGGGACGTCCGTGCCGGTGGAGGTCACCGTCGATATTAAGGACGACACGCCGCATTTTGACAGCGTGGTTCTGGATGCCGCCGCGGACACAGCCACCCAGATCACCGGCACGCTGCCGAACTTTAGCTTTGGGGCGGATGCGGACGGGTCCCAAGTGCAGGTCACGATCACTCAGAGCAGCACCAGCGGCATGGGTGAGAGCAAGTCCGGTCCGGTGGTAATTCACGGCACGGTTTCCGTTGACGCCCATGGCGACACGCATATTGTTTGGGACGATCCCAGCTTCAGCCTGAAGTCCGACGGCACCTTTGCCTACTTCCGCCCGGCAGAGGATAGGGTCGACGGCAACGCGGACACTTATAAGGTAAGCGTTGCGGTAACTGACGCGGACAACGACACCGTGGAACATTCCGGGACGGTTACCACCACCGTGATCACTGAAACGCAGGTTGGAACGTCCGGTCCCGATGTCCTGTCCGGCCATTCAAACAACGACGTGATCATCGGCGACGAGCCCGGCGGCCTCCAGGTCCATCCCGGGGAAAGCTATAACCTTGCCTTCATCGTGGATACGTCCGGCAGCATGGGGGGGCAGATAAGCGGCGCCCGAAATTCCCTGAACCAGATCGTCCAGCAACTCGCGGATGCCGTGGATCCGGTGAAGCACCCCGGAACTATTCCCGGAACGGTCAATGTCCTGCTGCTCGGTTTTGCAAGCGGAATCACGAAGGAGGTTGCCGTTGATCTGAGCCAGGACCACGCTCTGAACGACTTGCAGAATGCCATCTGGGGCCTGTGGGCATCTGGCGGCACCAACTATGAGCTGGGCCTGAAAACAGCGGGCAACTGGTTCGCTTCCCTGGACAACGACGGCACCAATCAGACGTTCTTCATCACGGACGGGCTGCCGACCTATTATCAGGAAGACTACACCGGCCTGATAGTTGACGATTCGGGGACGGATTCTGATGTCGTCGCAACTGAGATAAACTGGTCCGAGTATAAATGGGGCGAGTCTTTCTCTTTGAGCATCGGTGGGCAGTCCCGTGAGGTCATCGATACAGATGGCAACGTTTACAAATGGACATACAAAGAGGGCAAGCGAGGCGGCCAGTGGCAACATGAGAAGTGCGCCAAAATGACTCCGGATGGGAAGGGCGGCTATGAACCGACCATGCGTGCGGGGAGTGGTGGCTCTACAACCTCCACGACGACGGAAAATAGTCAGCAGGCTTTCGGGGAACTGGTGGAACAGTGCGGTACGGTTACGGCCATCGGCATCGGAGGGAATGTTGACAACCTGGGCGCCTACTCTACCGTGACGCCCATGCAAAATATCAACGGCGCCGATTTGGCCGCCGCCATCCTCGGCGGTAAGGCGGAAGACTACGTTCCCGCTTCGGACACCATTTCCGGCGGGGAAGGCGCGGACATTCTGTTCGGCGACGTGGTCAACTTCCACGGCATCGACGGCAACAACCTGGATGCGCTGCGGGCCTTTGTCACGGCGCAGGCGCTCAAAGACGGGCATCAGATTCCCGCTGAGCTGAGCAACGGCGAGCTTGCCGATCTGATCCGCGAGTATCATGCCGAGATAGCCGGCGCTCTCGACGCCGGGAATAACAAGGGCGGAGATGACGTCATCCACGGCGGCCAGGGCGATGATATCCTGTTCGGCCAGGGCGGCAACGACACGCTGTACGGCGGGGAGGGGAACGATATCCTCCACGGCGGCAGTGGTAACGATCTGCTCTTCGGCGACGGAGACAACGCGCCTGCTGACGCGCATCATCTGCTCAACGACCTGGCCTCGGCGCTGCACACTACTGCCGATCTTCAGAACGTCATGGACGCCATCCATTCTGCGGGTGACACGGAGTTGCAGAATCTCGCCACGACCATGGAAGGTCATGAATCATCTGCCGACGGCAACGACCATCTCTACGGCGGTTCCGGCGACGACGTGCTCTTCGGCATGGGCGGCGACGACCGTCTGTACGGCGGAGATGGTAACGACATACTCTTCGGCGGCTCCGGCGACGACTTCCTCGACGGCGGCGCGGGAGCCGACAAGATCTTCGGCGGTTCCGGCAACGACGTCATCGTCTATGACTCTAGCGACTACCTCGTGGATGGCGGCGAGGGCATTGACTTCCTGGTCGGGGAGGGCGTGAAGGAGATTTTCGACTCCACTGCGGATAAGCCACAGGTAACAGGCATTGAGGTTTACCTTGATACGCACATGGACCTGCGCGGCATGGACGAGTTGTCCGCCAAGCTCGGCATCTCCGTCAATGATGACAACAAGATCAGCGGTCTGGACGCGGCTAACGGCTGGGTACAGGGGGATGACATGGTGTCGCCCGAAGGTGCAGATTATGCGACCTATACGCACTCTTCGGGGGGCGATCATGATGCGACCATTATAGTCGCCAAGGCGGCTATAGAAAACGGAAACGGCTAATCGTCGTGAAACGGGCCGGAGCGGCTTTTGCGGCCGCTCCGGCATTTCCACCCGGAGCGAGCATGCGTATCCTCTTTCTTAACGATGCATTTCCCGGGAGGTTGGGAGCCTTGGCCGCCTGCCTCGCTGCGGATCCGCAACATGAGGTTTTGTTTGCCTCCAGCCACTGTCGGCAGGGATTTTCTTTGCCGGGGGTACGCCGGGTATTACTGAAAAAATCCAAGAACACGAGCACGGGCCAGAACAGGGATGCGTTTGAGCAGGAGTGGAGCTGGGCGTTGAAAGTGGGCAGACTGTCTCTTTCTTCACTGCTCAAACTGCGGGCGATGAACTTTACCCCGGATATGGTTCTGACGGCATCCGCCAAGGGACATGCGTTCTTTGTCAGACAGGTTTTTCCGGAAGCCTTTTACGTTTCCTACCTGGATGACATCTTTTCCCCAACCTGCATTACGGACCGCTATTCGGACAGAGTGTTGCTGCGTCACCTGCTGCAAAGCGGCTGCCTGACGCAAAGCCAGCTTTTTTTTGTCTTCTCACACTGGCAGAAACTTTTTTTCCCCGCATTTGTCAGAAAAGCCATAGAAGTCGTTCCCTTTTTCGCGGATACGGATTTCTTTTGCGCCGAACAGTCCGGACCGTTTTATTGCGGCGAGGTGAATCTTTCCGCCGTGCCGGAGCTGGTGTCCTTCAGCGTAACCGGCGTGAACGCCGAGCGCGGCAAGGTCTTGTGCTTTATGGTCATGGCTCTGCTGCGCCGACGGCCGCACTGCCATGTGTTGTTGAGCGGCGTCGGACCGGAGTTCAAGGCGCGGCTTGATGCGGTTGTTTCCCGTTTGAGCGGCGAAGAGGCCGCCCGCCTGCACTGTGCGGGTTTTTTGCCGTTGCGGGAGTATCGGGATCTGCTCTGCGCGTCCGCCGCGCATATCCGCCTGGATGTCACGGACGGCAGGCTCGGAGAACTGCTTGAAATCATGAGTTGCGAAACGCTGTTGATGACGTTGCCCCACGCCGCTCCCGAGTCCGCCGGGATTCTGCGGCCCGGCGAAAATATGCTCTTCTGCCCGGAAGCCCCGGCGGAAGAGATCTACCGCCGTCTTGAGGAAATGCTGTCAAGGCCGGAGGCGTTCAACACCCTGCGGGCCAATGCCCGCAAAACCGCGCTGGCTTTCCGCCAGCAGGATATTCTGTCACGCCACGCCGTGCGCCTGCTGAAAGCGTACCGGCAGTGGAAGGATGGGGAGCTCTGCAACGTCTCCTGACGCTCTCCGCGTGTGCACCGGGCATGGGGGCCGGCTGTCCCGGCGGCCGGATGATGAATCGGACTGCGTTTGTTGCGGCGACGGGAATATGTTTTTTCGGAAAACTATCTGTCATTTTTATTTTTTCAGTCATGCGCCTTGCTCACATGTTGATGAACGGCATGCTGTTGTGTGCGGAATTGACGGATCCCGCCGGTTCCGGGGCAATGTGGACCATGGTGGTCAGCGTGCTATTAGCATGGAAACCGTCGTAACAAGGCGGTTTCCCGATATTGGAGTGGACCGTGAAACGAGCATCTTTTTTCCTCTCTGTCCTGGCGTGGCTGCTTCCCGTGGTAGCTGTGGCGGCGGAAGCCGCCTACCCCCCCTCCGCCTCCTCCTGGTCAGCCCATTACCATTGAGGATACGGTATACGGCGTTTTACGCATGCACCGCAGCCTGCGGGGCATGCTGGAAAACCGACAGGTGCTGGAACATGAAGTGGATCGGAGCAAGGCCGGTTTCGGTCCGCGCGTCGATGTCACCGGCCGGGCCGGCGGCAGCATTCTGAGCGACTCCACTACCAGGGGGCAGGATCTGGATTCCCAGATGTGGGGCCTGGCCGGGGTCAGCGCCAAGCTGGTGCAACCCATCTGGGACGGCTTCGCCACCCGTTCGCGCGTGCGCAGCGCGCAATCCACCCTGGACTCCGTCAAGCACCGGGTCTTCGATACCGCCACGTCACTTTCCCTGGATGGCGTTATTGCCCATATTGATCTTTTGCGCCGCCGTCGTATCTACGACCTGTCCGAGAAAAATGTGGTCCAGCACAAGGCCATTCTGGGGCAGGCCCAGGACCGCGCCAATCTGGGCGCAGATACGGCGGCCGACGTGAGCCAGGCGCAGTCCCGCCTTGCCCGTGCGCTGTCGAGCCTTTCCGAAGCCAAGGCCGCCCTGCTGGTGGCCGAGGAAACCTATACCCGGCTGACCGGCCTGCCCGCCGTGACCAAGCTCGCGGAGGTGACCATGCCGCCCGAGATATTCAATGGCGCGGAACCGGTCTATGAGCTGGCTCAGAAGCACAATCCGAAGCTGGCCGCCTACATGCAGGACATCCGGGCCGCCAGGGCCGAGCGGGAGCTGGCGGATTCCGCCTTTTATCCCACGTTCAACCTGGAGGCCGGACCGGATTACACTGACCGGGGCGGCAGCAGCGACCGCTGGATTTACAGTTTCGACGTGCTGGGCACCGTGCGGTGGAATATCTTCAACAGCGGGGCCGACCTGGCCGAACGGAAGGCCGCTTCGGCGCGCATTCGGCAGGCGCGGCAGGTAATGTACAACTACAGTGACGACCTGAAGCTGGATATTGAAAGCACCTGGACCAATTATCAGGCCGCTCAGGAACAGTACAAGCACTATTCCAAGGCCATTGAGTACAACAAGTATACCCGCACAGCTTATCTGGAACAGTTTCAGATAGGCAAGCGCAGCCTGTTGGACGTGCTGGACACGGAAAACGAGCTGTACAATTCCTCCACGCAGGCGGAAACCGCACGCGGCAATATCCTGGTGGGCGCATACAGGCTGTGCGCGCTTACCGGCGATTTGCTGCCGCAGATGTCCATCAACACCGGGCCGCTGGGGCAAAACCCTCCGGAAGATAAAGAAGATCCGCGTGAGGCCTTCGCGCCCGGCTGGTTCAACTAAACCGGATGCGATCTTGAGAAAATGCCCAAGGCGCGGCTCCGGGCCGCGCCTTGGGGAGATTGGGGCAACCCTTGATTCCGGTATGGCGGCGCAAGGGGGCGTATAGAGGTGTGCCGACCGCGGACGACACGCCTCTGGCGTCGGTTATGAAATGTGGAATGCGGACTTCGTAATATTGATGCCATACGGTGCGAAGATCGCTAGGAAGTGCATAGACCCGGCGTCCTCAAAACAAGCAGGCGCTCATGACGTATGAAGAATATTCCGCTCTGGCGATGGATGTCAGTGACCGTATCTGCTATATTGCGGATTTCGTCACGCACGACCTTCTATATATCAACCGGAACGGACAGAAACTCTTTGGTCTGCCTGACGGCTCTCCTCAGGGTAAATGTTATCAAATTCTTCATGGCAGGGATTCCGTTTGTCCGTTCTGTACCAACGGGTTCTTATTCCCTGGCCGATTTTATACATGGGAATTCTACAATAGAAAGCTTTCCCGCCATTTCTCCATCCGCGATACCCTGATCGAGCACAATGGTAAAAAATTGCGATTGGAATTATGCGTCGACATAACAGACCACAAGCGTGAGGAGATGAAGCTCAACTCACGCCTGTCTCTGGAAAAAACCCTGACGCATTGCATTTACACCCTGGCTGGAGAAAAAAACGACCGGCACGCTCTGGAGGGCCTGCTCTCCATTGTGGGAGCATATTATAATGCTCAGCGAGTCTACCTCTTTGAATTCCATGAAGCCAAAGGAACCATGGACAATATCTGCGAGTGGTGCAGGGCGGGCGTTCCCCGCGAAATCGATAAGCTGCAAGGCGTTCCCCTGCATTACGCGGCCCGTTGGATCAAGCGTTTCGAAACGGACGGGATCATTGTCATCAACCCGCTTAAGGATGGACGGGCATGGAATTTCATGGCGTATCAGGATGCGGAGCAGCAGGGCATCCATACCCTGATGGCTGTTCCGCTGCTCGCGGGGAAAAAAATCATCGGCTTTCTGGGAGTGGATAATCCCGTTGCCAACGTGGAGGCCACTAGCCTGCTGCGCGCCCTTCCTTTTTTTGTGCAGGACCATCTGGAAAAACTCCGGCTGCTGAGCAACCTGGAGGACATGAGCTATGTGGACAAGCTGACCGGTCTCTATAACCGCAATAAGTACATGGTCGCTCTGGAGGCATTGAAAGACGAACCTTCTTCCCCTGTGGGAATCCTTTTTGCGGATATCAACGGGCTGAAAGCCGCCAACGATACGTACGGCCATGAATTCGGCGACGGGCTCATCAAGCGGGCCGCCGGGATCCTGCACGAACTGTTCCCTTCCGATGTCTTCCGTATCGGCGGCGATGAATTTGTAGTGCTGTCTCGGGGGGCGACCCGCCAGGTTTTTGAAGAAAAAGTCAAGGAATTATACAGACTGAAAAAAAACGAGCCAGATCTCAGCCTGGCCGTGGGCAGCGCGTGGAGTGAAGATAGCCGGGATATTGCCAGGTTGCGTGCGGAGGCTGAAGAGCTGATGTACCAGGAAAAAGAACGCCATCATCTGGCCCGGCGGAGCAATATGCAAGAATATTGCGCGGACAGGGCAATGGCGCTGCAAAAGGATATCACGTCCGGCTGTTTTGTCGTCTATCTGCAGCCGCAGATATCGCTGCGGGACGGGAAACTGATAGGCGCTGAAGCTCTTGTGAGGCGCAAAGACGCCGACGGGAACCTTATTTTTCCCTCGCGCCTTGTTCGTTCCTATGAAAGGCACGGCATTGTCAGGCATCTGGATTTGTTCGTGCTGGAAACCGCCTGTGCCTACCTGGCGCAATTCAAGCAGAAAGGTTGTTCTCTCCCGATCTCGGTGAATCTTTCACATGTGACGCTGAGAGAAGACCAGATTGTGGAAATCATCAAAAAACTCTGTGCAAAGTATGGGGTAAGCCCTTCGTCGCTATGCCTGGAAGTGACGGAAATTATTAAAAATATTGGTGAAAATCAACTTGAAGATCTCGTTTTGCGCTTGCGTGGCGAAGGTTTTTCCATTTCTCTAAGCAATTTTGGTTCCGAATTTTCTTCACTGGCTCTTGTGGGAATAGATTTCAGCGAGATAAAGCTCGCCAAAACCTTGCTCAGACAAATATCAAAATTTTCCGACCAGAGAACCATAGAACGTTTGTTTGATATCTGCCGTCTTGTGAATCATGCAAAAATTCTGGCGGAAGGAATAGAGTCCGAGGAACAAAAAAATCTTTTGATCGAACACCAATGTCTGTATGGTCAAGGCTATCTTTTCTCAAGAGCGATTCCAGTTGATGATTTTTTGCAGATGTATGATGAACATAATAAATCCAGCCGGATTATTTTAACTCCACAGAAGAATTAAAAACATTTCTGCATGCTATAGCTTGAAATGCATCTGACATCTATGAGGAAAGACTTTGTTTATGGGACAGGTAGAATCGTGTTTATATGATTAAATTGCACGCAAGATCCGTGAACGTAGTCGCCTGTGATTGCATTAAAGGAGAAAATAAGAATTTATCAGGTTGAATCGTTGTTTTCAGAAGCGGAACAGAATTGGTACAAAGCCTTCATGGTCAGCCTTGTTGCGGCTGGGCATAATATTTTATTTTTTTCATGACTCATTTCTGCTGCCAGATGGCCTTCACGCTGTAAAAGAAAAAGTGCCGTTCACAGGGTCGCCAAGCCTGAAAATCTTATCAAGCCAGCCATAAAAAAGGAATTGAGCTGGTTGGCTCAATTCCTAAATTTCTGGTGCCGAGGGCGGGACTCGAACCCGCACAGCAATTGCCACTACCCCCTCAAGATAGCGTGTCTACCAGTTCCACCACCTCGGCACGGGTTCCTGATTTATATCAAGGTGGTCTTCTTGGCAAGCATTTTTTACGAGCCGCCCGTTTCCGGCCGAGGGCTTGCGCTCATGCCCGCTTGCGAGTATCAAGGCTGGAGCGGGAGACAGGGCTATGGATGATACGGTACACCATTTTTTGCGCGATGTCGGGCCGGTGCTCTGTCTGGATATCGGCAGCGGCACGCAGGATGCCCTGCTGGCCCGTCCCGGCCTGGAGTATGAGAACTGGCCCCGTTTCGTCCTGCCGTCCCCTGCGCGCATGGTGGCCCAGCGTATCCGCGAGCTGACCCTGCTGCGGCGCGGCCTCTGGCTGCACGGCGGCAATATGGGCGGCGGCTTCAGTCAGGCGTTGCGGGAACATCTGGCCGCAGGTCTGCCGGCGGCGGCCACGCCGGACGCCGCCAGAGCCATTCACGACAATGAAGATGTGGTGCGCGGCATGGGCGTGGAGCTGCGCACGGACTGTCCCCCCAAAAGCGTCCCTGTTTTCCTGACCGACTATGCGCCGGAATTCTGGGCGGGTCTGCTGCATCTTTCCGGTTTGCCGCAGCCGCATCTGGTGTTGGCCGGAGCGCAGGACCACGGCTATCACGCCCACGGCAACCGTCAGGGACGGATGCAGGCCTGGCGCGATCTGCTGGCCGCTTCCGCCGACCCTTCCTCCTGGATGTATCCTGTGCCGCCGCCTTCCCTCACGCGCCTGTGGGCCCTGCATGAGAAAACGGGCGGCCCGGTGGCGGATACCGGAGCCTGCGCCCTGCTGGGCGCGCTCTGCGAGCCGGAGGTGCTGGAGCGCAGCTTCCGGGAGGGCATTACCGTCATCAACGTCGGCAACAGTCATACGGTAGCGGCTCTCGTCTATCAGGGCCAGGTGCGCGGTATTTACGAGCATCATACCGGCATGCGGGATCTGGCTCTTTTGCTGGAGGATTTGAAACAGTTCCGGCTGAGCTGGCTGCCTGCGGAAGAAGTGCGGGCCAGCGGCGGCCACGGCACGGCTTTCGGCCCGTACTGTGAAGAGGCGGGCGGCTACGCGCCCACTTACATCCTCGGACCCCGACGTGCCCTGCTTCAGGGGCAGGGGCGTTTTCTGGCTCCGCACGGCGATATGATGCTGGCCGGTTGTTTTGGTCTGCTCTGGGGCTGGGCGCACGCCAACGCCGCCGCCTGAGTGTGTATTTCCTGCGGCGCTCCACTGTGGGCGCGGCTATCAATTGAGGAGAAGGGTATGGAAGTTTTTGACGCTGCGGAATTGTGGAGCCGAGAACGTATCGCGGAAACCCAGTTGACGCGCCTGAAGGCCACGCTGGCCCAGTCGCGCAAATGCTCTTTTTATCGCGAGCGCCTGGACGAAGCGGGCATCGGCCCGGATTCCATCCGCAGCCTGGACGATTTGCGGCGCATACCCTTTACCACCAAACAGGATCTCCGCTCCCAATATCCCACGGGTCTGCTCTGCGTGCCGCCTTCTGAAATCGTCCGCATGCACTGTTCGAGCGGCACCACGGGCACGCCCGTGGCCATCTGCCATACCCAGAACGACATCAATGCCTGGGCCGATCTCATGGCCCGCTGCATGCATATGGTAGGGGTGCGCCGCGAGGACGTCTTCCAGAACATGTCGGGCTACGGTCTCTTCACGGGCGGGCTGGGCATCCACTTCGGCGCGGAACGCCTGGGCTGCATGACCATCCCCGCCGGACCGGGCAACTCGCGCCGCCAGATCAAGCTGGCCAAGGATTTTCGCACCACAGTGGCCCATATCCTGCCGTCCTACGCCCTGATTCTGGGTGAGCATCTGCGCAATATGGGCGAAGACCCGCGCGATTTCCCCCTGCGCATCGCCCTGGTGGGCGCGGAGCCCTATACCGAGGAGTTCCGCAAGCGCATTGAAGAGCTTTTCGACATGAAGGCCTACAATTCCTACGGCCTTTCGGAAATGAACGGGCCTGGCGTGGGCTTTGAATGCCTGGAGCAGAACGGCCTGCATATCTGGGAAGACGCCTATATTCCCGAAATCGTGGACCCGGACACCGGCGAACCCGTGCCGGACGGCGAGGTGGGGGAACTGGTCATGACCAGCCTCTGCCGCCAGGGCATGCCCATTCTGCGTTACCGCACGCGCGACCTGACCCGCTTTCTGCCGGGTCCATGCGTCTGCGGCCGCGCCCACCGGCGTATGGACCGTATTCTGGGCCGGGCCGACGACATGTTCATCATCAAGGGCGTCAACGTCTACCCCATGCAGATCGAGCAGGTCATTATGACCTTCAAGGAAGTGGGGCAGAGTTATCTGATCCTGCTGGAGAACGACGGCATCGGCGACGTGATGCGGGTGCAGGTGGAAATCCGCGACGAATACTTTGTGGAAGACATGCGCGCGCTACAGAGCCTGCAAAAGGTCATTGCCCAGCGCCTGCGCGATGAAATCCTGGTCACGCCCAGAGTGGAGCTGGTGGAAAGCAACAGCCTGCCCCGCACCGAGGGCAAGGCCGTGCGCGTGCAGGATCTGCGGGCCAAGAAATAGGAATTGACTGGCATGGATTTTCTGCCGTTTCCCATTGCCTATCTTTTGGCAGGCGCGTTCGTCACGCTGCTCTGTTTCGTGCTGCTGCTGAACGTGTTCGGCCTGCCCGCCAACTGGATCGTGCTGGGGCTGGTGGCCTTGTGGAAAATGGCCCATCCCGGCGCGTCCAATCTGGATGTCTGGTTCTGGGTGATGATGGTGGGGCTGGCTCTCATCGGTGAAGCTCTGGAACTGGGCATGCAGATACTCAAGGCCAAGCGGTACGGCTCCAGTTCGTCGGGCACGTTCGCAGGCATGATCGGGGCCATTGCCGGGGCCATTCTGTTGGCGCCGCTCTTTTTCGGCCTGGGCGCGCTGATCGGCGCGCTGGCCGGAGCATGGATCGGCTGCTTTTTTATGGAGCTTGTCAAGGGCAGGCCCATGAAGGAGGCGTTGGACGCGGCCTTCGGGGCCATGATGGGACGCTTTCTGGGTACAGTCTGCAAGTGCGGCGCGGGCGGCGCCATGCTGGCGCTTACCGCCCACCGGATCTGGCCGGAGCCGATGGCCGTGCCTGTCTCGCCGGACAGCCTGGACGGTCCGGCCAAACTGGTGCTGAGCGTGCTGCACCATTTCTGCTGAGGCCTTCATGTTGCTTGACGGCGTGCAAGTTGTTCTGGTCAAGACCCGTTTCCCGGAAAATATCGGTATGGCCGCGCGGGCCTGCGCCAATATGGGCTGCCCCGGCATCCGCCTGGTGGACCCTGAACGCTGGGACCGGGAAAAAGCCGCCCCCTTGGCCACGCCGAAAGGCCAGAACTTGCTGGACAACGTGCTGGTGAGCCCGGATTTGGCCAAAGCCGTGGCTGCAAGCAGCCTGGTGCTGGGCACCACGGCCCGCACCGGCGGCTGGCGGCAGGCGTTGCTCGCGCCCGGTCAGGCCGCGCGGGAAGTGGCGGCGGCCCTGGTGCGCGGCGAAAACGTCTCGCTGGTGTTCGGTCCGGAAGACCGGGGGCTGAATAATGAAGAAATCACCCACTGCCAGCGCCTTGTGACCATTCCCACAGATGCGGCGGCCAGTTCCCTTAATCTGGCTCAGGCTGTTCTGCTGATGCTCTATGAATGCGCCAACGCCGTGCGCGCGACCCGGCTTCCCGATGCGGAAAAAAAGGGCGCGTCAGGCAGCGGCCGCGCCGTCAACGCCGAAGAACAGGAACGGCTGATGGCCGCGCTTAAAGAGATGTTGCTCAGCCTGGATTATCTGCACGGCGACAATCCCGACTACTTTCTGATGCCCTGGCGGCGCATGTTCAGCCGTGCCGGACTCAGACGACACGAGTACGATGCCCTGATGGGTCTGTGCCGACAGGTGCGCCATAAGCTGGGTTAATTTCCCCTTCTTTTCCTCATCCTCCTTTTTCCTCTCTCTATATTACGGTATATCGCTATACGCTTGCGTTGCAGCGATTGAAAAACCGTCGATTCGCTGCATTGCCTTGCTATATTGCTTTATTTCGCATAGATTTGTCATTAAAATAGCATGGTAATGTCATTTTTATTGTGTTATCTAAAGTAATAAATATCACAAACTCTATAAATATCTTTTTAAACTTGCCGATAAAGACTCTGTTGGCGCCTGATTGCGGGCAAGGGCTTTCCTGATACATGAAACATGCGGGAAGCCGCGGGCGGCATTGTCGGCGTAATTCAGAAAAGTTCCAGAAAATTCAGGGAGATGCGATATGAAATCCGCGTTATTGCACTCTTGTCCGCCGAGCATGGAACCGCCGTGGCGTGAAGGTTGAACCGCGCCGTCCGCCGCGCGAAAAGCCGTGCTTGCGGATGGCGGAGAGGCATCGTTCTTTAGAAGTATTCCATTTGCAGAGGGGGACCTATGCGTTTGACCTTGACGCATAAATATGTGGGCTCCTTGTTCGGAGCGTTGATTACATGTTGTGCTGTTGTGCTCTTTGTTTCCATCCATTTTATGAAGGAACCCATAGAAGAAGAACTGGACGGCAACATCCGGCGGATGCAGAACGTCATCCATACCGCCAATGATCTTACGGCCACGCGTTTTGCGCAGAGCGCCATGCTCATGGCCCATGAACAAAATCTGGCGCGCGCCGTGCTTGCCCGTGATCATCAGCAGGTCATGCTTCTGTCGGAACAGGCCATGAAAGAGGCCGGTTCCGATTTTATGACCGTCACGGACGAGAAGGGCACGGTCGTCGGCCGGGGACATTCGAAAAAATGGCAGGACAGTGTCCTGAACCAGGAAACCGTGGTCAAGGCCCTGCAAGGCACGCCCTCGGTGGCCATTGTGGCCGGAACGGTGGTGCCGTTCACCATCCGCGCCAGCCAGCCCATTATTTATGAAGGCAAGCTGGTGGGTACGCTGTCTATCGGCACCTCCCTGGTGACGCCGCCGTATCTGGACTGGCTCAAAAAGCTGAGCGGCATGGATGTGACCATTTTCAAGGGCGATACCCGCGCCATGACCACCATCATGAAGGACGGCAAAAGGGCCGTGGGCACCAAGCTGCAATCCCCGGAGATTGTGGAGGCCGTCTTGCAGCGCGGTGAACTGGTTTTTGCGCAGAACAACATCCTCGGCGTTGCATACAAATCCGCGTACTGGCCGGTCAAGGCGGCGGATGGGACCATTGCGGGCATGTGGTTTGTGGGTATGCCGCTGAACAAGCTGATGGCGCTTGAAAACAAGGCCGTAACAACGGCCTCGTGGGTTGCCGTGGCCCTGCTGGCCGTGCAACTGCTTATTTCCGTGGCGATCGGCCTGCGGGTCAGCGCCCCGGTACGGAAAATCACCCGTTATGTGCGGGATGTGGCGGGCGGCAAGAAAGACGCTGTGCTTGATGTTCACAGCCGCGACGACATGGGCGAGCTGGCCGGATCCTTGCGGGGTATGGTGGAAAAACAGGATCAATTGATGCGGGAATCCGTTGAAAAGGCCGACGAGGCCCGCAAAAAGGCCGAAGAAGCCGCCAATGCCATGGAAGAGGCCCGCCGCGCCCAGCAGCAGGCGGAACAGGCCAAGCGTGACGGCATGATCAGTGCCGCGGGGCAGATTGAAGGCGTGGTGGACAAGCTGAACGTGGCCATCAATGATATCGGCGCGCAGGTGGAGCGGTCCGACGAGGCCCTGAGCCACGCCGCGTCCCGCCTGGCCGAGACGGCCACGGCCATGGAGGAAATGAATTCCAGCGTACTGGAAGTCGCCAAAAATGCCGGGCTTGCGGCGGACGTCTCCACTTCCACCCGGCAAAAGGCCACGGACGGCGCCGCCGTGGTCAGCCAGTCCGTGGCCGGCATTCAGGAAGTGCAAAGCCAATCCCTGGCGCTCAAGGATGATATGGTCCAACTGGATGAACATGCCAAAGCCATCAATCAGATTATGAGTGTTATTTCCGATATCGCGGATCAGACCAATCTGCTGGCGCTCAATGCGGCCATTGAGGCGGCGCGCGCGGGCGAGGGCCGGGCGCGGCTTTGCCGTGGTAGCCGACGAGGTGCGCAAGCTGGCGGAAAAAACCATGACCTCCACCATTGAGGTCAGTAACGCCATCAAGGCCATTCAGGCGAGCACGGACCAAAGCACGCAACAGGTGGAACAAGCCGTGCGGAATATTGCCCAGGCCACGGAATTCTCCAACAAATCCGGTGAATCGCTTCAGGAAATCCTGCAAATGGTGGAGCATACCGCCGATGAGGTGCGCGCCATCGCCACGGCCAGCGAGGAGCAGTCCGCCGCCAGTGAGGAGATCACCAGATCCATTGCCGAGGTCAACAGCATCACCTCATCCACATCCGAGGCCATGCGGGAGGCGGCCAAGGGGCTGGAATCCCTGCGTCGTCGCTCTCAGGATTTGATCCGGCTCATTGATGAGATGAAAAACGCCTGATTGCGTGTTTGTAACATGACCATGAAAAAACCGGCCTCAGAGCCGGTTTTTTCATGCGCGCATCACATGCTTCAGCGGATCTGGAGCGGCAGCAGATTGAACAGCCAGCCCGTCAAGGTGAAGATGACCAGCAATATGCCCAGAAACAGGGCCAGCAATTGCCAGCGCATGACCTGTTTGAGCATGAGCGCTTCCGGCAGGCTGGCCGCCACGGTGCTCATGCAGAAGGCCAGGGTGGTGCCCAGGGGCAGGCCCTTGAGCAGCAGGCTTTCCATCACCGGCACAATGCCCGTGACATTGGTGTACAAGGGGATGCCCAAAGTCACGGCCAAGGGCACGGACCACCACTGGCCCGCGCCCAGATGCGCGGCAAACCAGTCCTGCGGCACATAACCATGCAGCAACGCGCCCAGACCCACACCGATCAGCACCCACAACCAGACCTTGCGGAATATCTTTATGGTTTCAGCCCGGGCAAAGGCGTGGCGCTCCAAAAGGCCGGGCCGGGGCGCATGTCGTGCCCGCAGGCTTGTCAGGCTTCCGCCGGGTTGCCGGGCATCCAGCAGAAAAGGTTGCAGCCAACGCTCCGCGCGCAGGGTATCCATGATGATGCCGCCTAGTATGCCCGCGCCCAGACCCACCAGCACATACAGCAGCGTGAATTTCCAGCCCAGCAGTCCCCAGAGCAGAATCACGGCGATTTCATTGATCAGCGGCGAGGTAATCAGAAATGCCATGGTGATGCCCAGAGGGATATGGGCTGTCGCAAAGCCCAGAAACAGGGGAATACTGGAGCAGGAGCAGAACGGCGTCACCGCGCCGAAGCCCGCGCCCAGCACATAACCCACACCGCGCCCCTTGCCTGTCAGGTAATCCCGTACCTTGTCCGCATGCAGACCGGCCCGCAGCCAGCCGATGCCGTAGACCATCAAAACGAGCAGCAGCAGAATTTTCCCTGTGTCGTAGAAGAAGAATTCCAGCGCCGCGCCGAGTCGCGCGTTGCCTGCGGAGAGCAGCCCGGCCAATTCGCGCGCCAGCGGCAAAGCCGCCGCGTAGGCGGCGCACCAGATGAGCAGTGCCGCCAAGCCGGTGCCGAAATAGCGAAATTTGTTCACCACCTGCGGCGCAGCTTCCCGCACCTTGGAATTGGCGTTTCGGCAGGCGCAGGGGGGAGGCGTGAACAGATCGCGTTTTTTCTCCGAACCGTCAGCGTCAAGCGTCATACCCACTCCCTTATTTTCTTTATTGGCAAATTAGCCAAATAAAATCCCAAAAAATTTTGCTTCGCAACGTTTACTTTTTTTCCAACAGCGGCAATTGTTCGAGAATGCGCCGCCGCACCAGATCGCCGGTGCAGGCCAGAAAGGTTTCCAGACAGCGTAGAGCCAGGCTGTAGTAAATATTGGTTCCCCGCTTTTCCGACGTGACCACACCCGCTTCGCGCAGCACGGCAAGGTGCTTGGAAACAGTGGATACATCGTCGCCCACCAGAGTCTGCAAATCGCAGACGCATTTTTCACCGCCACGCAGGGCATCCACCATCAGCAGGCGGCTGGGATGGCCCAGAGCTTTAAATATTGTGGCCTGTGCCGCGATATAGCGTTTGTGGTGATCCATGTTTTTCTTTGGTTTTTTGGCAAAATATACATACTGTGCCGCGTCGTCAAGGTTCGGCATATAAACTGCGGCCAGTCACCAAAAAGAGGGCCGTGATAGAGTAGGGGAAAAAGAGAGAAGAAAAGCGTGCGGCTACGACGCCAAGCGCCACATAAGCCAGGCCAGATTTTCGCCGAGGTTGCGCATATTGCGCATGCCTTCGTCATCCCGGCGCACGTCGCCGGGGTCCTTGCCGTAGACCATATTCCAGTAGGTGGAACCGGCGAGCGCCACTTCCTTGTTCAGCAGAAAGTGATTCATGCCGTCCACGGCGGTCAGGCCGCCGGCGCGGCGCACAGCGGCCACGGCCGCGCCGGCCTTGTGCCGGAGCAGGCCGGGATTGGTGGCGCAGACCACCCCGGCCCGTTCCAGAAAAGCCTTCATCAGCGCGGAGACGTCCGCCGAATAAACCGGCGAGCCCAGCAGAATACCGTCGGCTTCAAGCATGTCGGTAAAGCACTCGTTGAAGCCGTCGTCAATGGCCACGCAGCGCGCTTTTCCCCTGCAGGCGAAACACCCCAGGCAGCCGCGCAACGGAGCGTCGGCCAGTGAGATGATTTTGCAGTCAATATCCGCCTTGCGCACTTCTTCGCAGACTGTTTCCAGCAGAATGCGCGTATTGCCCTGCTTGCGGGAGCTTCCGTTGAATGCCGCCAGACGCATTTTGTGCCTCGGCCGTTAGACGTTGAACAGGAAGTGCATTACGTCGCCGTCCCGCACCACATAGTCCTTGCCCTCTACCCGCAGCACGCCGTCGGCGCGGCAGGCGGCTTCGCTTTCATGGCTCATGTAGTCCTCGAAGGAAATGACTTCGGCGCGGATGAAGCCGCGTTCGAAATCCGTATGGATCACCCCGGCGGCCTGCGGGGCTTTCCAGCCCTGATGAATGGTCCAGGCGCGCACTTCGTCGGGCCCGGCCGTGAAATAGCTGCACAGACCCAGCGTGGCGTAGCCGGTGCGGATGATCCGTACCAGGCCGCTTTCCTCAATGCCATAGGAAGTCAGCATTTCGGCCTGTTCCTCTTCGGGCAATCCTTGAAGTTCTTCTTCAAGTTTGGCGCAGATGCAGGCAAAGCCCGCCTTGCGTCCGGCGGCCAGAGCACGCAGATCATCCACAAAAGCGTTGCCGTCGGCCACGGCGGCTTCGTCCACATTGGCGCAGTAAATCACGGGCTTGGCCGTGATCAGGCCCAGCTCGCGCCAGGAGGCCAGAAAGGTTTCATTGTCTGGCAGGGCGAAACCGGCGGCGGGCTTGCCGTCGTTCAAATGGGCCAGCAGGCCCTGCATCAACTCGGCGGCGGCTTTGGCGTCCTTGCTGCCCTTGGCCATTTTTTGCAGTTTTTCCAGGCGCTTTTCCACGCTCTGCAAGTCGGCCAGCAAAAGTTCCGTCTCAATGGTTTCCACATCGCGCAGAGGATTCACGCCGCCGTCCACATGGGTGATGTTCTCGTCCTCAAAACAGCGCACTACCTGCACAATGGCCGCGCATTCCCGGATGGTGGCCAGAAACTGGTTGCCCAGTCCCTCGCCCTTGCTGGCGCCGCGCACCAGACCGGCGATATCGATAAAGTCCACGCTGGCGTGGATGGTCTTCTGCGGTTTTGCCTTGGCCGTGAGCGCGTCCACGCGTTTGTCCGGCACGGCTACGGTGGCCTTGTTGGGCTCAATGGTGCAGAAGGGATAATTGGCGGCCTGAGCGTTCTGGGCCTTGGTCAGGGCGTTGAACAGGGTGGATTTGCCCACATTGGGCAGGCCCACGATGCCGATGCTGAGCGACATGGCGACTCCTTGCGTTGTGCTGGGGCGTGCGGCGTAGATGACGAAACCCCGCTTCCGGACGGGCCGGAGGCGGGGTTTATATAGTCGTAAAGCGCGCCGGAAGCAAGCCGACGCGCTTTCGTTTACTGCAAGCGGGTGTAAACGGTGGGCACTTTGCCGCTGCCCGCGGGCATATCCTCCAGCAAGGGCAGCAGGTCGTCGGTGATGGGCACGGTGGCCGTGCCCTTGGCAAGCACTTCGTTGCTGGTGGCGTGAATCAGGCTCATGCTGAAGCGCACCTGTTTGCCGCTGACCACATAGGTGCCCGCCAGAACGGCCTGACCGGTGGCCAGCGTGCTGGCCAGCTTGCGCACCTCGCGGGTCAGGATCAGCTCGCCCGTGCGCCTGTCGAAACGGATATAGCTGCCCTTGCGCAGTTCCTGATAGCGGTAGCCCGCATTGATCAGCCAGCGCGAAATTTCCTCGGTCATCTGGCGGGCCAGAGGCGAGGCCGCTTCCAGATTATTGATATCGGCCGGCGTGGTGCCCAGGATCATGATCCGGGCGCGGGCCAGAGCCTGACGCTGTTTTTTGGTCATGCCGGGGTCGTCGCCCGCATAGCGCATCATCAACTGCTCGTCCAACTGCTCGGCGATGCTGTCGGCGGCGTTGGGCACGGTGCCCGCCGCCGCCGTCAAGGGAAAGAGCAGGGCCGCGAGCACCAGAATGACCACAAGAAAACGGCTCATGGCAAACCTCAACGCATGGTGCGCAATAAAAGTTCAACACCGGCCAGTTCGCGCTTGATGATGTCCAACTTGGCGTTGCTCCGGCAGGTGGACAAGGCTTGGGCGTAAGACTGGCGGGCCAGCTCATAGCGGCCTTGTTCGCGGTATTTGCGGGCTTCCTTAAGGTAGGAAGCGCTGATGTCCGGCCCCTGGCCGAAGGAAGACGCGCCCCGGGACGGGGTGTCATAGGCTGAAAGCCCCTGGCTCATGGCGGGAGGGCAGAGCGCCAGCCAGAAAGCGAAGGAAAAAAGAATCAGATATCGCATGGCGGCTCCGGCATTATTTGCCTTGTTTGATGGGGATGCTGCCGCTGCTGATGGCGTCGGCCGGGGTATACAGCGAGGGGTACAGGCTGCGGCGTCCGTTTTGCGCCGTCGCGGCGGCGGGCTTGACCGTCGGGGCTGTGGCCGGTGCGGGGTCGGTCTTGCCCAGGCGCGCGATGATCGGCGTGTTGACCAGTACAAGCTGTCCGGTACGCAGCACCAGACCGTCACTGGCCCGCACCAGGCGGGCGTTGACGAAGGTGGCGTCCTTATCCACATAATAAGTGCCCACCACCAGAGCGGCCCATTTCTGGCCCTTGGTGGGAACGATCTGATTGGCGGCCAGCGCCAGGTCGTCGCGGCCGCCTTCCACGGAAATATGGCCGGTCAGGCGGTATTCGCGCGTGGGAAAACCACGCTGGTTGAATTCGTAAAACAGGGATTCAGCCATAAGCCTGCCCAACGGCGAGGAGCGCGACGTGTTGTTCTGATCCACAAACGAAGCGGGCATGGCCACAAAGCCCTGCAAGGCGTCGTTGGGCACGGTGGCCAGCATCTGGTCCGCCAGTTCGCGGCATTTGAGCTTTACTTCCACCGCGTCCACGTAGGCGGGATCATTGGGCGTGGGCGTGGATTTGCAGCCGGGCAGAAGCGGCAGCAGCAGCGCGCAGAACAGGAAAAAGCGCAACAGATTGTGCATGGCAACCTCAATCATGGTGGTATAATTCTTATCGTCGGCCCGGCCGGGAACTTGAGTGCGCTTTTGGGGAAAAGTCTAATAAATGTTCCCGGCCGACCCGCAAAAAAATATGCAAAACACGTTCCAGCCCGAGACTTGGCTTGCGTCCGGAAATAGCATACAAGAACGCCTCAGTATTAAGGATGGGCGACGGCCCGCGCCGTGCCCGCAATTTTCGCGGTGGGGGAGAGCATGCGCAACACAAAAACCCGCGCCATCCGGCTGGGCGGGCTGGTTGTCGGCGGCGGCGCGCCGGTCATGGTCCAGAGCATGACCAATACGGACACCCGCGACGTGGACGCCACCCTGGCCCAGATCGGACGTCTGGCGGCCCGGGGCTGCGAGGCCGTGCGTCTGGCCGTGCCGGACGAGGCCGCCGCCAAAGCCCTGCGCGCCATCCGCGCGGGTACGGATCTGCCGCTTATCGCGGACATCCATTTTGACTACCGCCTGGCCGTCGCCGCGCTGGAGGCGGGTCTGGAAGGGCTGCGCATCAACCCCGGCAATATCGGCCCCAGCGAACATGTGGACAAGGTGGTGGACGCGGCCAAAGCCCACAGGGCCGTGATCCGCATCGGCGTCAATTCCGGTTCTCTGGAAAAACCTCTGCTCAAGCGGTTCGGCGGTCCCTGTCCCGAGGCTCTGGTGCAAAGCGCGCTGGGCCATGTGCGGCTGCTGGAGCGGCGCGGCTTTTACGACACAAAAATTTCACTCAAGTCCTCGTCCGTGCTGGATACCATCGCCTCCTACCGCCTACTCAGCGCGGCCTGCGACTATCCTCTGCACATCGGCGTCACCGAGGCGGGCGGCCTGTTGCGCGGCACGGTAAAGTCTTCCGTGGGGTTGGGCATTTTGTTGCATGAGGGCATCGGCGACACCCTGCGGGTTTCGCTCACCGCCGACCCGGTCGAGGAAGTCACCGTAGCCTGGGAAATTCTGCGCGCTCTGGGCCTGCGTTCGCGCGGACCGGAAATCATTTCCTGCCCCACCTGCGGCCGCACGGAAATTGATCTCTTCGCCCTGGCCCGCGCCGTTGAGGACCGTCTGGCCCAGTCCACGGCAGCCATCAAGGTGGCGGTCATGGGCTGCGTGGTCAACGGCCCCGGCGAAGCCCGCGAGGCGGACCTGGGGCTGGCCGGCGGCCGTGACAAGGGCATAATTTTCCGCAAGGGCGAGGTGATCCGCTCGGTCAAGGGGCAGGAAGCTCTGCTCGCGGCTTTTATGGAAGAACTGCAAACGCTGCTCAATGAAAAAGGGCAGCCCGCCTGACGCCCGGCGCGGCGGCAAACCTCATAGCAAGGAAGCAAGATTCATGCGCTTCAGCTCCTGTTACATTCCCACCCTCAAGGAATCTCCGGCTGATGCCGAGGTGGTCAGCCACAAGCTTTTGCTGCGCGCGGGCATGGTGCGCAGGCTCACCTCCGGCCTGTATATCTATCTGCCGCTGGGCCTGAAGATCATTGACAAAATCGCCAACGTGGTGCGCGAGGAAGTCAATGCCTCCGGCTTCCAGGAACTGCTCATGCCCATGGTCCAGCCCGCCGACCTCTGGAAGGAAACGGGCCGCTGGGAGCACTACGGCAAGGAACTGCTGCGCTTCAAGGACCGTAACGAGCGCGAATATTGCCTCGGTCCCACCCATGAGGAAGTCATTACTGACTTGGTGCGCGGCGAAGTGCGTTCCTACCGCCAGTTGCCCGTGCGGCTCTATCAGATCCAGAGCAAGTTCCGCGATGAAATCCGCCCCCGCTTCGGCCTGATGCGCGGGCGCGAATTCATGATGAAAGACGGTTACTCCTTTGACGCGGACAGCGCCGGGGCCGAGCAGAGCTACAAGCTGATGTACGACGCCTATACGCGCATTTTCAGACGCCTGGGCCTCAAGTTCCGGGCCGTGGAAGCGGACACCGGCTCCATCGGCGGCAATTTTTCCCATGAATTCATGGTATTGGCCGACACCGGCGAGGATACCATCGCCTTCTGCCATGACTGCGATTACGCGGCCAATGTGGAGCGGGCCGAAGTGGTCTGGAAGGGCGCACCCTGTGCGGTCGCCTGTCCGGAACATGAAAAGGTCGCCACCCCCGGCGCGCACAGCGTGGAGGAAGTGGCGGCCATGCTGCGCGTGCCCGCCGCGGCCATTGTCAAAACCATGCTCTTCAACGTGGACGGCAAGACCGTGGCCGTGCTGGTGCGCGGCGACCGCGAAGTCAACGACATCAAGCTCAAAAACCTGCTCAAGGCCCAGGATGTGGACCTGGCCGGGGCCGCCACGGTGGAAGCCCTGACCCATGCGCCGGTGGGCTTTGCCGGGCCGGTGGGTCTGGATGTGCCCATCTATGCCGATCTGGAGCTGCAGGGCGCGACGGATTACGTCACCGGGGCCAATGCGGCGGATGCGCATTTCAAACATGTGGACCTGCGCCGTGACGCCGTTATCACTGCCTGGGCGGATCTGCGCGCCATCACGGCGGAGGACGTCTGCCCGCGTTGCGGCGGCCGCATCGAGTTGACCAAGGGCATTGAGGTGGGGCATATCTTCATGCTGGGCCTCAAGTACAGCGAAGCCATGCATGCGGCCTTCCTGGACGAGAACGGCAAGGAACAGCTGATGATCATGGGTTGCTACGGCATCGGCGTGTCCCGCGTGGCCGCCTCCGCCATTGAGCAGAACCATGACGAGAACGGCATCGTCTTTCCGCCGCCGGTGGCCCCCTTTGAATGCATCCTGCTCAATCTCGACCCGCGCAACGCCGACGTCACGGCCAAAGCCGAGGAAATCTACGCCATGCTGCAAGGCTTGGGCGTGGACGTGCTGCTGGACGACCGGGAAGAGCGGCCGGGCGTCAAATTCAAGGACGCGGACCTTTTGGGCGCGCCCATGCAACTGGTGGTGGGCGGCAAAGGCCTTGCGCGCGGCATTGTGGAATGCAAGGACCGCCGCAGCGGCGAAAAGGGTGAGCTTTCCGTGGAGGACATTGAGGAGGGCTTCTCCCAATGGGCCGTTGCGGTGCGGCGCGGCTGGGAGGCTCAGCAGGCCTGATCCCCGTGGGGACGGGCTGCTCCGGAGGCCTATGCAGGACGGCATACTGACGGTCCGCGCTCTTACGGAGCAACTGCGCAGAAGTCTGGAAGGGCGTTTTCCCTTTGTCTGGGTGCGCGGCGAGGTGAGCAACCTCTCGCGTCCCGGTTCCGGGCATATTTACTTCAGTCTCAAGGATCAGAACGCCCAATTGCAGTGCGTCTGGTTCAGGGGCCAGCAGCGTCAGGCGGAGCAGGGCCAGTCCTTTGACCCGCTCACCGGTGAGGTTTTCGACAGTCCTCGTCCCTCGCCGCTGGAACTGCTGCGCAACGGGCTGGATATGCTCTGCGCCGGGCGGATCAGCGTGTACGCGCCGCGCGGCCAGTACCAAATGCTGGTGGAACTGGTGCAGCCTGCCGGCCAGGGCCTGCTGGCCCAGGCTTTTGAGGAGCGCAAGCGCAGACTGGCGGAGGCCGGGTATTTCGCGCAGGAGCGCAAGCGCCTGCCGCCCTGGAATCCGCAACGCGTGGCCCTGATCACCTCGCCCAGCGGCGCGGCCGTCCATGATTTTCTGGAACTGGCCCGCGACCGGGGCAGCGGGGCGCAGATCCGCCTTTTCCCGGCTTCGGTGCAGGGGGAGGAAGCCGCGCCCGAGATCGTCCGGGCTCTGGAAACGGCCAATGAACAGAATTGGGCGCAGGTCATCGTGCTGATCCGGGGCGGCGGTTCGCTGGAAGATCTCTGGGCCTTCAACGAAGAGTCCGTGGCCGAGGCGGTTTTCCATTCACGCCTGCCTGTGGTGGCGGGCATCGGCCACGAGGTGGACGTGACCCTGGCGGATATGACCGCCGATCTGCGCGCGGCCACACCCTCGCACGCAGCTCAATTGCTCTGGCCCCTGCGGGCCGAACTCCGGCAGCGTCTGGATGAAAGCGAGGCCGCTCTGCGGCGGGCTTTTGCCGCGCGTCTTGAGCGTGAGGAACTGGCGTTGCGGGAACGGGAAAACGCCCTGCGCTGGTTTTCGCCCCAGCGCCATCAGGCCCGGCTGGCCGAGCAATTGGCGCGCCTGTCCCTGACGTTGCGACGCGCGGCCCGGCAATGGCTTGCAGACAAAAGCCGCGTTCTGGAAGGGCTGGAGCGGTCCCGGCGGGCCGCGCTGACCCTGGGGCGGCTGGACACGCGTCAGGCGCGTTTGAGCTTGTTGCGGGCCGCTCTGGATGCGGCTCTGCCGCGCCGTCTGAGCGATGCGGAACACACGCTGGCTCTGGCGCGGAACCGTTTGCGGACAGCGGGCGGCAGCTGGCTGGAAAGCCGTTCCCGGCGTCTGGAAAGTCTCGAAACCGCGTTGGCGGCCAGTGATCCGCTGTCCCCGCTGCGCCGGGGCTACGCCTTGGTGCGCACTGCGCAGGGCGGCATCCTGCGCTCGGTCGGGCAGACGGCTCCGGGCCGTGAGATTGAGGTGCGTCTGGCCGACGGCCGCTTGGCCGCCGTGGTCGGAAGCGTCAGCCCGGATGCCGCGCAATCCGGAGAGGAAAATACATGACACGTTTGCTTGTTCGTACCATGCGCCGCCTGGCGTTGTCGGCGGCCTGCCTTATGCTCAGTGTTCCGGTTCTGGCGGGCGTGCGCCTGGAAGCGCCGGAAAAAGCCGCCAGGGGTGACGCTTTTCTGGCCCTGGCGGTTTCCGATCAGCCGGTGGAGCGTTTTGTCTTTCAGTGGCGGGGCAAAGCCTTTACGGCCAGGGCCGGGCTTTCTGGAGAGGCCGCCAGTCAGAACTGCGGCCCGTGGCAGGCGATGATTCTGCTGCCCGTGCCCTTGGACGAAAAAGCCGACAGCCTGGAGCTGAGCGTGGCTGCCGAGGCCACCGGGAAGAAGCTCAAAAGCGCCGCGGCGGTAGCGCGGACCCGTCTGGCGCTGTATGACAAGGACCGCCCGGTGCAGAAGCTCACGGTGGACAAAAAATACGTCAATCCTCCGGCTTCGCAGCAGGCGCGGATCAAGGAAGACCGTGAAAAGGTGCGTCGGGCCTTGGCCCAGCCCCTGCCGGAACGCTGCTGGAGTGTGCCCTTCGCGCGTCCCGTGCCGGGCGGCGTTTCCAGCCTGTTCGGCATGAAGCGCGTGTTCAACGGCCAGCCGCGCAGCGTGCATCGGGGCCTGGACCTGCGCGGAGCTCAGGGTACTCCCATCCAGGTCTGCGCCGACGGCCAGGTGGCCCTGGTGGACAATTTGTATTTTTCCGGCAATGTGGTGTACATCAATCACGGAGAGGGCGTTTTCAGCGCCTATCTACATATGTCCGAAACCAGGGTCAGGCCCGGCGAGCGCGTGCGCAAGGGCCAGGTCATCGGCCTTGTGGGCGCCACGGGCCGGGTGACCGGACCGCATCTGCACCTTTCGCTCATCGTGCAGGGCCAGTCTGTGGATCCGCAGCCTTTTCTCGCGGCGGACTTCATTCCCGCCGCCGGTTCCGCCACATCCGCCCAAGCAGGGGGTCAGGCTCAGTGAGCGCCAAAAAGGAAAATTTGTTCGAGAAAAAAATGGCCCGCCTGCAGGAAATCGTCAACGCCCTGGAGTCCGGCGATCTGCCGCTGGAAGAGGGCATGGCCCTGTACAAGGAAGGCGCGGAATGTTCGCGCTTTTGCCGTGAACAGTTGGAAAAGGCCCGTCATGAGCTTTCCCTCTGGCAGGACGGCGAACTGAAACCCCTGAATCCGGATGAGGTCGGGGGCGCAGCGCGCGGCCGGGAGCCGCAGGAGACGGAATAAGCCATGATGTCCGTGGAAGAAATGAAAACCCTGCTCAAAAGCCGGGGCCGGGACGTGGAAGCCTATCTGGCTGGCTGCCTGGATGGCCGCGCCATACCGTCGCGTCTCAAGGAATCCATGCTCTACAGCCTTCAGGCCGGGGGCAAGCGGCTGCGCCCTGTGCTCTGTCTGAGTTGCGCGGCCCTCTGCGGCCTGGAGCCGCACAAGGCCCTGCCCTTTGCCTCGGCCATTGAGATGATCCACACCTATTCCCTGATCCACGACGATCTGCCCGCCATGGATGACGACGATCTGAGGCGCGGCAAGCCTTCCAATCACAAGGCTTTTGACGAGGCCACGGCCATTCTGGCCGGGGACGGTCTGCTGACGGACGCCTTTGTGATCATGTGCCGCGCGCCGCTGGCCGCGGACGTGCTGCTCCGGGCCGTAGCCGAATTAGCCTTGGCTGCGGGCGCGTCCGGTATGGTGGGCGGGCAGGAATGGGACATGATTTACACCGGCCGCTCCCAGGTCAGCCTTGAGGAACTGCGTGGCATGCACGCCATGAAGACCGGGGCGCTGCTGCGGGCCTCCTGCGTATGCGGCGGCCTGCTGGCCGGGGCTGAGGAGGTTGCGCTGCGCGCCCTCGGCGATTTCGGCTCGGCCTTGGGCGTGGCATTTCAGATTGCCGACGACATTCTGGACGTGGTGGCTGACACGGCCACTCTGGGCAAACCCGCCGGCAGCGACGCGGAGCAGGGCAAGAATACCTATCCTTCCCTGGTGGGCCTTGAAAAAAGCCGTGAACTCGCCCGCGCCCAGGCCGATGCGGCCCGGGCGGCCCTGGCGGATTTTGCCGGGCAAGAGGCTGAGTTCCTGCGGGCTCTGGCAGATTACACCGTGACCCGGGCGGCCTGAGATGACACAGAAGGCGGCGACGCCCATTCTGGACGGCATTACCAGTCCGGGGCAGGTGGCGGACCTTTCCGACCCGGAACTGGCCCAACTGGCGGAAGAGTTGCGTCGGCGCATCATTGAGGTGGTGGCGCACAACGGCGGCCATCTGGCCCCTTCGCTGGGCGTGGTGGAGCTGACGCTGGCCCTGTTTTCCACCTTTGATCTGGACAAGGACAAGCTGATCTGGGACGTGGGGCATCAGGCCTACGCCCACAAGCTGCTCACGGGCCGGGCCGATCGCTTCCACACCCTCCGCCTTCTGGACGGTTTGTCCGGTTTTCCGCGCATGGCTGAAAGCCCCTATGACCATTTCGGTGTCGGACATTCCTCTACCTCCATTTCAGCGGCGCTGGGCATGGCTCTGGCGCGGGATCTTTCCGGCCTGCACCACCATGTGCTGGCCGTTATCGGCGACGGCTCGCTGACCGCCGGTGAGGCCTTCGAAGGGCTCAATCTGGCCGGGCACATGGGGCGGCGGCTTATTGTGGTGCTCAACGACAATGAAATGTCCATTTCGTCCAATGTGGGCGCGTTGTCCCTGTTTCTCAGCCGCACGCTGTCGCGGCGCTGGGTGCGCCAGACCCGCCGGGAAGTGCTCAAGTTTCTGCGCTCCATCCCGCGCATCGGGCAAAAGCTGGCTCTTTACGCCATGCGCGGCGAATGGAGCTTCAAATCCTTCTTCACGCCGGGTATGCTCTTCGAGGCCTTCCGCTTCACCTATATCGGCCCGGTGGACGGGCATGACCTTCCGGCACTGCGGCGGCATCTGCAGATGGCCGCCGCAGTGGAAGACGGGCCCGTGCTGCTGCACGTGCGCACCCGCAAAGGCAAAGGCTATGCCCCGGCGGAAAAGAATCCCACCCAGTATCACGGCGTGGGGCTGTTCACGCCGGAAACCGGCCTGCCCGTGGCCTCGGCCTCGCTGCCCACTTTTACCCGCGTTTTCAGCGATACCCTGCTGGAACTGGCGGAAAAAGACGAGCGGATCATCGCCATCACGGCGGCCATGCCCGAGGGCACGGGCACCAACCGCTTCCGGGAGCGCTTTCCGGACCGTTTCGTGGATACGGGCATCTGTGAGCAACATGCGGTGACCTTTGCCGCAGGTCTGGCCAGTCAGGGTTACCGGCCCGCGCTGGCCATCTATTCCACTTTTTTGCAGCGCGGCTATGACCAGGTGGTCCACGACGTCTGTCTTCAGAATCTGCCGGTGACCTTCTGCGTGGACCGCGCCGGTCTGGTGGGCGAAGACGGCGCCACCCACCACGGAGCCTTTGACATAGCCTTTCTGCGGCATATCCCGCAGATACGCATGCTGGCGCCGCGCGACGAGGATATGTTGCGCCATTGCCTGAAAACCGCCCTGAGCGGCGACGGGCCCCACGCCCTGCGCTATCCGCGCGGCGCGGGCTTCGGCGTGCCGCTGGCCGGGGAACCGCGCCTGCTTGCGCCGGGCGTGGGCGAGGTGTTGCGCCAGGGCGAGAAGATCGCCGTCATCGCCGTGGGCAACCGCGCGCATCCGGCCCTGGAGGCCGCCGCGCTGGTGGAAAAGGAACTGGGCTTCAGCCCGCTGGTTTTTGATCCCGTCTGGATCAAGCCCCTGCCGGAAGAACAACTGGCGGATCTGGCCCGGCGTTTTGACCGCCTGCTGATCGTGGAGGAAGGCGTGCTGGCCGGGGGCTTTTCCTCGGCGGTGCTGGAATTTCTTAATGACCACGGCTTGCTGCGCGGTCAGCGCATCCGGCGTCTGGGCCTGCCGGACAGCTTTGTGGAGCACGGCAAGCAATTGCAGTTGCGCGAGATGCTGGGCCTGCGCAGTCAGGGCATCGCCCGCGCGATTCTGGAACTGGCCCGTGAGGCCTGAAGGTTTCCGAAAGGAGAGTCGCTTCAAGTGGCGGGGGACCGGGGCGCGGTCAACAGTCTCCTTAGAAAACGGTAGTTTTCCAGATGCCCTAGAGCTGAAGGAAAGAGCGGTTCGCACCAGGGCTTATGCCCGCAAAAGTGGAGCACTTTGCCCTCAAGCAGGTCCGGCGGCTGCAGCCAACGCCCGGCCACATGCAACTGGTAATTGAAGCGCTCATCCAGCCAGTGCAGGGGAAGACGTCGGAATATGACGTTCAGCGCGTCCTGATCCGGAAAAAGCAGGGGGCGGGGCAGTTCGGGCAAAAGGCGCAGCACGGCCGCCATCAGATCCGGGAACACTGCGCGCAGTCGTCGCGGACGGAAGACCAGTACGCCGCTGTTGAAATACCATGCTGGGTTCAGGCCTTTTTTCTCCACGGCTCGACCGTCCGTCATGTTGCGCACACAGGAAAGCAGCGGAGCTTCCCCGGACGGGGCGCAGCCTTGAGCCGCTTGCTCCCACAATTCCCTGATATCCAGCGTACAGCAGATATCGCAATCCAGGTAAATAACCTGCTCCTCGTCCACCAAGGCGGGCAGATGGAGGCGGTAGAGCGAACCCGGCCCGAACTGCGGCGGCAGGTCGGCGGCCGATGCCGGAGGGAGTTCCGGGACCGCATGAAGACGCAGGCCTTGGCCGAAGTGTTCTGCCACGGCCGCCAGCCGTGCCCGGCCCGTGTCGTTCAGGCCGGCGTCATGCAGGATATGGGCCGTGATCGGGCTTGCCGTGCGTCTGAACAGGGAAACCAGAGTGGCGGCTGCGTGCAGCGCGTAATTGCCGTCATTATCATGGAAGGCCAGGGCTATGTGAATCATGCGCTCTTCCTCTGTCCGACGGATGATTTTCCATTGGCTTGTATGCTTCGCCGCACCCGGCGGAGCGCATTACGGCATGGCTGAAGGCCGCTCGGGGTAAGCGGCAAATTCCCGCTCTGTTCCGGCGAACACGTTCACATCAATATATTCTTCTCTTCCCTGATACCCGGCCAGTTTTTCCCTGTTCGTATACTGCCAGAATTTCCAGCGGCGCTTGTCGGTCAGCGCCGGCTCGGTAAAAACGCTACGTATCCAGATGTCGTTGTCGTAGAAATCATCAGCAATATAGAGCCGATATGCTTTGTCTGTGGTGTAGATGAGTGCTTTGGTCCCGTAGTGCCCCTCCAGTCGCCGCAGCAGGATTCGCAATTCCTTTTTTGTTTGTTGCCTGTCCGGCGGATGTTCCTTTTTGGCGCCATAAAATTCAATATCGACCACAGGCGGCAGCATTCCTTGCTGTAGCGGCACAACTGAAATAAAATTCATATATTGTGACTCGCCGCTGCTGTCATAACTGAAAAAGTGGTACGCGCCAACGCGAAGGCCTGCCCTGGAAGCGCTGAAAAAGTTTTCCTGAAAATTTTTATCCTTGAAATTGCTGCCTTCCGTTGCCTTGATATACGCAAATTGTATATCCTGCCGCGCAAGAGTATCCCAGTCGATTTTACCCTGATGATGCGATACGTCAACGCCCCGCACGGGATATATCTCCCGTGACGGATTGTTAAAGAGAATTACGCCGGTATAGAGAAGAAAAGCCATAAGCAACGCGGCAGCGGCAAGAAAAACTGAAAAAAGCCTGATGCGTTTTTTATGTATGACGTTCATGGGGTTTGCCCACCGGATGTCTGCCCGCGCGCAGCTGTTACAGTCCGTTTCTCCAAGCCCATTGTCCGGACAAAGCGCACCGCGCCGCTTTTGAGGCGGGCCTCAATGCCGCCGGGCAATTGAAAGCGGGTATTGCCGCGCCCTTCGCGTAATGCCGCGTCCAGTTCCAGCAGCGTGTGCGCCCGGGCCTGACTGCGTTCGCCTGTTTGACCCGTGTTCTGCCGGACCAGAAGGCGCACGGCCTTGAGATACAGTCGCAGCCGGGCCGCCGGGTGCAGTCCGGCCAGCAACTCACGCGGCAGAAGCAGAGCGGGAAGCCCGTCTTGGCTTTCCTCATGCCAGGGATGCGCGGCCAGCGCTTCGGCCAGAAGCGTTTCCCAGTAGTCCGCGTCGCACTGGGCCAACTGCCAGAGCGCGGCCATGCCTCTGTCCAGAGCCGGATTTTCCCTGCGCAGCAGAGGCAGCACCGTGTGGCGCAGGCGGTTGCGCATGAAGTTCAGGCTGGCGTTACTGGCGTCCTCCCGCCAGGAGACGCCGCATTCAGTCAGCAGATCCCTGAGATCCTGAGGTTTGGTGAAGAGCAGGGGGCGCAACAGGCGACGGGCGTCGTCGCGGGCCGCCATGCCGCCCAGAGCGGGCCAGCCCGTGCCGCGCGCCAGGCGCAGCAGCACGTCCTCGCTCAAGTCCCCGGCATGGTGCCCCAGAACCACAAAATTCGCCTTTTGCGCCCGGCGCTCCTCTTCCAGCAAGGCGTAACGCGTGTGGCGTCCGGCTTCTTCCAGTCCCCAGCCTTTGGCGGCGGCCAGTCCGGTCACATCAACGCGGCGGCGCGCGCAGGGTATGCCCAGCCACGCGCAGAACGCCTGCGTCCAACGGGCATCCGCTTCGGCTTCGGGCCGCAGCCCGTGATCTAGGGTCAGAGCAAAGAGTTCGAGCTCCAGACGGGGAGAAAGAATATGCAGAATGCAGGCCAGCGCCGTGGAGTCGGCCCCGCCGGAAAGCGCCAGCACCAGCCGCATGCCATGCGGCAAGGCCAGACGGTGCAGGCAGAAACGTTCCACCGCAAGGCACATCCGGGCCGAGACCGGAGACAGGCTGCGCAGATCCGGCAAAGAGTTCATGTGAAGGATGAAGGCTAACCGGCAATCTGCAGGTCAGTCAGCAGCTGATCCAGATAGGCGATCATATGGGCGCGCAGTTCCGGTCCTGCGTAGCGCACGCAATCGCAGCGCAGACGCCCCCGCGCCCTTACCAGCAGTTCCAGGCGCAGACTGTGTTCTTCCAGTTCCAGCCCCAGCGCATAGGGACCGCAGTCGGCCGCGTGCTCGCGCTGCACCGGCGAGAGCATGGCTTCGGGCACGGGCAGCCAGTAGAGGCCGTTCATGCCGGAGCTGAATTCCATATCCCGCAGGGCCTGAGCCAGTCGCGCCGTCTCCTCGGCGCTGAGATCGTCAACGGCATACCAGCGCATCAGTTTTTCCCGCTACAGCTACAGATGGTTTTGTCCAGGTTGAATATCCGCCGCACCATGCTGATGCGCGCCGCGCCGCCCTCACGGGACATGCCGCCGCCCTTGAGAAACATGATGGGGTCATGGTTCAGCTTGCGCACCAACGCGCTGACCATGGTTTCCAGCGCCGCGCGGCTCTGTTCGTCCAGGGGCCCCAGATGCTTCAGGGTCCGGGCCAGTTCCTCCTGAGCCGCGCGCTCGCCGCGCTGGATCAGTTCCACAATGGTGGGCTGGGCGTCGAGGCTGCTGAGCCAGTGGGCGAAAAATTCCACTTCCTCGTCGACGATTTCCGCGGCTTTGGCGGCCTCGTCCCGGCGGTTGGCCAGATTTTCTTCAACTACTTCTTTAAGATCGTCAATGTCGTAAAGATAGACATTGTCCAGGCCGTTGACGTCCGGGTCGATATCACGGGGCACGGCGATGTCGATGAAGAACATGGGGCGGTTCTTGCGCGCCTTGAGTACGGTCCGGATGTCCCGAGCGCGGATGATGGGTTCCGGCGAACCGGTGGAGGTGATGATAATGTCCACTTCCGTGAGGTGCCCGGCCAGCTGTTCAAAGGGGATTGCCCGGCCGTGGAACTGCTCGGCCAGTTCCTGACCCCGCACCAGGGTGCGGTTGGCCACCAGAATTTCGTCGATGCCGGCCTGTAAAAGATGCGTGGCAGCCAGTTCCGCCATTTCACCCGCGCCCACCAGCAGGGCCTTGTGGGAGTGCATGTCCCCAAAGATTCGTTTGGCCAGCTCCACCGCCGCGTAACTGATGGAAACCGCGCTGGAGGCCACGGCCGTTTCGGTACGGACCCGTTTGGCTACGGAAAAGGCCTTGTGTAGCAGGCGGTTGAGAATCACGCCCGTGGCGTGACTGTCCACGGCCTTACGGTAGGCGGTCTTCAACTGGCCCAGGATCTGGGGTTCGCCCAGCACCATGGAATCCAGGCTGGAGGCCACGGAAAAGAGATGTCGCACGGCTTCCAGATTTTTGTGGATGTAGACGTAGGGCCTGAGTTCGTCGGCCTGCGCCCCGCGCGCCTTCGCCCAGCAGTCCAGCACCTGGCCGGACACGTCGCCCGTACCGGCGGCCAGCAGTTCCACGCGATTACAGGTGGAAAGAATCATGGCCTCGCTCACCGCGCCGACACAGGGCAGCGCCCAGTGTTCCTCGTCGCAGTGGTTGACCAGGGCGAAACGTTCGCGCACGTCCACACCCGCCGTGCGGTGATTGAGGCCGACAAGAAAGATATCACAGTCCATGGCAATCCCAGGTCAGCTCCGGATGAAAGCGTGGTGCGTCTCCATGAAGGTGTTCACCACAAGGATTGAAAACAGACAGAGAAGAAAAATGAAAACAGCCAATTGTGCCGGTTTGCGGCCTTTCCAGCCGTTCGCCAGCCGGTTGTGGAAGAGCACGGCGAACAGCAGCCAGACCACAATGCTGATGACTTCCTTGGGGTCGCCGGTGACCGTGGCGCCGAACACGGGTTTGGCCCAGATCAACCCGGCCACGATACCCAGCGTGTAGAGCGGAAAAGCCGTCAGGGTGGTGAAGGCATTGATTCTATCCAGCATGGAAAGGGCGGGCATGTCCTGCCAGAAGCCTTTCATGCGCTGCTTGCTCTTGATCCGTCCTTCCAGAAAAAGAAAAAGCGCGCCCGCCGCAAACGAGAGGGTCAGCAAGCCCAGGCTCAGGAACAACGCGCCGATGTGCAGGGCGTAGAAGGGCGCTTTGAGCGAGGGCGGCACCTGTACCAGAGCGCTGAGATAGGGGGCGGACATGGCGAAAAGCATCAAAGCCAGCGGCGCGGCGAACAGCAGGGCCGCCTCCTGCCGCAGCTTGAGCCACACGGCCAGGCCGCAGAGCAGCACGAACCAGGCCAGCATTTGCAGATACGCGCCCAGGCTCAGGCCGCCGGGCAGGGCTTTGTGAAAGCCCAGCGCCAGCATCAGGGTCTGGCAGGCAAAACCCGCCAGGGCCAGCCAGCAGCCCATACGGCGCCAGAGCGGGCTGCGCATTGTCATCCCCGCCAGTCCGGCCACGCTGGCCAGGGCATACAAACTCAATGTCATCAGCGTTGAGGCTTCAGGCGAGATCATCAAGCAACTCCGCTATGTGAACGTGCAAAACCGAGGGCAGCTCCGCCAGAAGCCACTGGCGGCAACTCTCAAGATCGCCCTCGGCCAGCCAGGACTGCAGGGGCGACGCCGCCAATGAGCGGAACAGTTGTGTATTCTGCCCTGTCTCGGCGTGCAAGGCAAGAACCAGGGGACGCAGGCGGCCCATCAGCCGGGCCATGCGGGCGCGAGGGGCCAGCCAGTCCTCCAGTTCGCGCCGCCAGCGCCGGGCCAGAGCTGGACTGGCTCCGCCGGTGGACAAGGCCGCCGCGAGTCCGTCCCGCCGGGTCACGGCGGGCACGCTGAACGCGCCCAGCTCGGGCGCGCTGGCGCAATTGCACAAGACGCCCGCCTCACGGCACAGAGCGGCGATACGGGCGTTTTCCTCGGCGCTGCCGGTGGCCGCGAAAACCAGGGCGCGGTCCCGCACGTCAGCGGGGGCGCAGGAGCGGCATTCAAAACAAACGCGCGGATCCGCGAGCAGCGCGGCGGCCTCGGCGGGTAAATCCTCCGCCCGCAACGTATCCAGCGCCAGCACCGAGGCCGGACCACAGGCCAGCAAACCGGCCAGCTTGCGTCGGCCAACGCCTCCCAGGCCCGCTACCAGACAGCGGCGTCCTTCCAGCGAAAGGAAGAGGGGATATAAGGGGGGGCGCAGCGCGGCGGATGACATCTGTTTCGACTTTTGTTGCAAGGTTGGACGCGGCGGGTGCGTCGGCTTTCAGCCTACAGGACCGGGCCTGTTTTTGCAAAGGCCTTTGCTTGCCTCAGGCGGGTGAATGGGCTAAATCCAGATTGGTACAGTAGATTTCAAGGACAGGTGATGGCGGCATTTCTGGTCTTACAGGCGGCCCGCTTCGGCGATCTGGTGCAGAGCAAGCGCCTGATCCGGACATTGCAGGAGCGGGGCCGGGTGCACTTGGGCGTGGACGTTGGCCTTGCGGCTCTGGCGCGCCTGCTCTATCCCGGCGCGGAGGTCCACGGACTGCGCCTGCACGGTCAGCCGGGGGCCGCCGCTCTGGCTGAAAACAGAGCTGTCTTCCGCCAATGGCGGGAGATGGACTTCCAGGCCGTCTACAACTGCAATTTTTCCCCTGTCACCGCTGCCGTCTGCCGCCTGTTCGAGCCGGAGATCGTCATGGGCTACCGCCCCGCGCGAACCCCGCAGGGCGGTATCACGCGTTCGGCCTGGGCGCGGCTGACTTTCCGTCTGAGCGAGAGGCGGGTTTTCTCTCCGCTGAATCTGGTGGATTTCTGGGGACATTTCGCCTCGTCGCCGCTGGCGGCGGAACGGGTCAATCCATCGGCCCGGCCCGGCGGCCAGGGCTTGGGCGTGGTGCTGGCGGGGCGTGAATCCCGCCGTTCCCTGCCCCTGCCTTTGCTGGCCTCAATACTGCAAACACTTTTCGGCCTGTTGGACGGCCCCAAGGTGCGCTTGCTGGGTTCCGGGGCGGAGCAGCCCGTCGCGCACAAACTGCAACGTCTTTTGCCCGCCAAAGTTCAGGGAAAGGTTGAAGATCTCAGCGGCAAAACGGACTGGCCCGGCTTGATTCACGCGGTGGAGGGCCTTGACGCGCTGCTCACGCCGGACACGGGCATCATGCATCTGGCCGCCCATCTGGGCGTGCCGGTGCTGGCTTTTTTTCTTTCCTCGGCCTGGTGCCATGAAACCGGCCCGTATGGCCGGGGGCACGCGGTCTGGCAGGCTTCGCGCTCCTGCGCGCCCTGTCTGGAATCCGCTCCCTGTCCTCATCGGGTCGCCTGCCTGGAAGCCCTGCAAGGCAAGGAACTGCTGCGCTCATTGGCGTCGGCCGTGCGGCCCGAAGCGCGGATCAGGGCCGAATTGCCGGACGGTCTGCAATTCTGGCGCAGCGATCTGGACGCCCTGGGCGGCGTGCTTCGCCTGGACGGCGGCCGCGATGCCCACGCCCCGCAACGGGCTTTTACACGCGCGCTGCTGGCGGAATTTCTGCATCTGCCGGAAAACGGCGAGGCGGACGCCGCCGGACGGACGGGATCGCCGGAACCGACTGATCCGGCGGAACAGGCCGCCTTGCGCGAATGGTTGTGTCATGACGCGGATTGGATGCTGCCGCCCGGGAGGTATTGCTGATGCCCGCCACGCCCCTGCGTATTCTGGTGATTCTGCCCATGTACGGCGGTTCGCTGCCCATAGGCCGATATTGCGCCGCGGCCCTGCGCGCGTTGGGGCATACGGTGCGGCTTTTTGAAGCCCCCATGCTCTATCCGGCCTTTACCGGCCTCAAGGGACTGGGGCTGACGCCCGCGCAGACCATACCGTTGGAAAACGCCTTTTTCCAGGTGGTGTCTCAGGCTGTCTGGGCCCATGTCCAGTCGCTGGAGCCTCACCTTGTGCTGGCGCTGGCCCAGGCTCCCATGAGCCGGAGCCTCCTGCAGCGCTTGCGGCGCGCCGGGGTGCGCACGGCCATGTGGTTTGTGGAGGACTACCGGATATTCAGCTACTGGCGGACCTACGCGCCGTTGTATGACGCATTCGCGGTCATCCAGAAAGAGCCCTTTCTGTCGGAACTGGCTCAAATCGGCCAGACACGCGCTCTGTATCTGCCCTTGGCGGCCCTGCCGGAATTTCACAAAGCCCTGGAACTGAGTCCGACCGAGCAAAAGGAATACGGATCGGACATTGCCTTTCTGGGCGCGGGCTATCCCAACCGGCGTCTGGCCTTTCGGCCTCTGGCCGGACGGGATTTCAAGATATGGGGTTCGGACTGGGAAGGCGAGAGCCTGCTGAGCGGGAACATTCAGCGTCAGGGGGCGCGCATCAGCGAAGAGGAAAGCGTCAAAATCTACAATGCCGCCAAGGTGAATCTCAATCTGCACTCCAGTTTGCAGAGGGGGGATCTGGTCAGCCACGGGGATTTCGTCAATCCGCGCACCTTTGAACTGGCCGCCATGGGGGCCTTTCAACTGGTGGACCAGCGCGGTTTGCTGGGTGAGCTTTTCGCGCCTGATGAACTGGCTACCTTCACATCCATGAATGAATTTTACGCCGGGATCGACTATTTTCTGGCCCATCCCGAGGAACGCGAGGCCTTCGCCCGGCGTGCCCGGGAACGCACGTTGCGCGACCACACCTATGAGCGGCGCATGGCCGCCTTGCTGAACTACCTGGAGACGGAACTGGGGTCCTGGCCGCACAAGGACGAGGCCGCGCGGGACGCGCCGCCGGAGCTTGATCCGCAGTTGCGGGAAGAGCTGGCGCAGCTGACGCAAAAGCTGGGATTGGGGCCGCACGCCTCGTTTGACGACGTGCTGGCCCATTTGCGGGAACAGAGTGGCGCGCTGAGCGAACTGGAAACCAGTCTGCTTTTTCTGGACGAATGGCGCGGCCAGTATCTGAAAAAATAATTCCGGCAGAGCGTGGGACGGCCGCCCCTATATGCTCGTGGCCTCCAAATAGTAGGGCAGCATGAAGCCCACGGCGATGAGCAGCGCGGCCAGCAGGGTCAGCTTGTGGCGCAGGGCGATGGCGCTGCGGCGCACCATGGTCCAGAGCAGCACGGGAATCAGCCAGAGCAGCAGGCGTGAGCTTTCGACAATGGCGTCCTGCGCGCTGAAAACGCCGTCCTGCCAGTGCAGCCAGATTTGCAGGCCGCTGGAAACGAGCAGCAGCAGCCAGAGCAGGCACCAGGCGTTGCGGGCCCAGCCCGCGCACCAGGGAATCATGGTATTGTAGTGGTCCCGGCCGAAATCGTCGTGCTTGCGCCGCAGGAGCAGCCAGAGCGCGCCGAACGCGGCGGGCATGGCCAGGATCAGCGGCAGGGTGTAGCAGAGGGCGCTCCAGAGCGGCGCGCTCCAGGCGGCGGGAAAGATATCGGCAAGCGTCATGGCGGCCGCGTCGGGATGGGCGAAGGCGGCGAGAAAACGCGCGGCGGCCAGTGTGGCCACAACGGCCACGCAGCCTTGCACGCCGCTGAGCATGCCCAGGGTCACGTGCAGGACGGGCATGTTCTTCAATGCTTTCCAGAGCGTGTAGTAGAGGCTGCTGATCAGCACGGCCAAGCTCAGCAGTATCCAGCTCATCTCCACCAGAAAGCTGGGCAGGGAATCGGGCGTGTAGCCGGCCTGGGTAAAGAAAATCCAGACCCGTCCGCCGATCAGCAGCAGCCAGCCCAGAATCAGGCCGAGCAGGGCAAGCTGGCGGGCGCACTTGTCGTATGAGGAACGCCGGCGCGTGAGGGACAGGATGCGGGCCGTGCCGGACATGAAGCCCATACCGGCGAAGGCCAGCAACGCGGCCAGCGGGATAGTCACGCTGATGATATCAAGACCCGTCTGCAACAGCGGATTGACGAGCAGAAATTCATGGATGGCGTTCATAGCGCGCCGCCTTGTGTCTGAGAAAGGGCCGGATCGGGCGTGTTCATGCTGACTCCTTGCAATCTTGCGCTGTCCGGGGAGCATGCGCTATGCTCACCGGGCGTTGTACAGGCCTGTACTTGCCTGAAAAACGCGGCAGCCGCAAGACTTCTTGAAATGTAAAGCGGCTTGGGGCAGAAAAAGGGCGGGAGAACGGTATGAAAAAAGTTTTTGTGATTCCGGCGACCTGCCTTGTTCTGGCGGTCGGCGGCTGCGCGTCCACCGGACAGATGCGGAAGGTGGAAGCCACCGCCGAGACAAATCAGCGGGTTCTGCGCGAAACGGACCAGCGCCTGCGCAATCTGGAAAACAGCGTGACCGCGCTGAACAGCCAGGTAGCGCTGCTTAACAACCGCGTCTATGAAGTGCGCACCCGCAACGGCCATAAAACCGGAATGACCGTTGTGCCCATCATCCCCCCGCAACCCGCGCCGACGGCAGTTCAGAGCGCGAATCAGCCGGTTCCTTCGCCTCCGGCGCAAGCCGCCGCTGCGCCGGGCAACGGCCGGGGCGGCGAGAAAATGCCGCCCGTCGCACAAGGCGCTCCGGCGGTGGCTTCGGCCAAAATGATTGATCCCGCCGCGCCGCCCGCGTCTTTTCCCGTGGGCACGCCCGCTTCCAACGCAGAAAAAAGCAAGGAAAAACCCGCTGGTCCCTCCGGCCAGGTGGGGCGTCCCGAAACCGTGGCCGGACCTTCCGGCCAGTTGACGGCCGCCGCTCCCGCCACGGGCGGTCTGGCCCTGCCACCCGCCGACATTCCGTCAGCTTCGGCGGCCAACCCTGTTCCGGCGGCGTCTTCCGGCGACAAGGGCGTTGTTGAATCGACGCCGTCCGGCACCGCATCCGTGCCGGTGCCCGCGCTGCCGCCTTCCGGCCTGGCCTTGCCGCCGGAACACCCCGGCTTGCCGCCCGTGGGCGCTCCCGCAACTCCAGCCACTTCGACTACGCCGTCGGCAAATGCCGCGCCTGCTCCGGCGGCAACGCAAAATCAGTCCGCCGCCCCCTCCAGGCCCGTTGCGGGAACCAAGGGAGAGGAATCCGCATACAAGGCGGCCCTCAAAGTTGCGCTTTCAGGACGGTCCGCTGAGGGCGTCAGTCGCTTTAGAGAGTTTTTGCAGCAGTATCCGCAGGGCCGTTACGCGGCCAACGCAGAATACTGGATCGGCGAATGTTTCTACGCCCAGGGCAACTACAAGGAGGCGCTGACGCATTTTCAGGCCGTCAATGCCTCCTATCCGCGTCATCATAAGAATGCCGACGCCCTGCTCAAGGCCGGGATGTGCTTGAGCCGTCTGGGCGACAAGCCGGGCGCGGCCCAGAAATACAAAACCTTGCTGGCCGATTTCCCCAATTCCGAGGCGGCGCGTCTGGCCCGTTCGCGGGGGCTGGCCCGCTGACTATGCGGACAGGGGAAAACATGCCCGCCGGAGCAGACGTTACTTCAGCCGCACCGAAAACGGACGGCATCCCCACATGGGCGGACATGGATGAGGCCGCCCGCACGGAATACTGGGCCGCTCTGGCCCTGCGGCACTGCCGTGGGCTGGGAGCACGCTCCTGCGCCCGTCTGTTGCGCGCCTTCGGTTCCGCCTATCAGGCCTTGCAGGCCCGGCAGCACTGGTCTGATGCCGGTTTGAACCGGCGTCAGGCTGCGGAAATGTCCACCGGTTCCTGGAGGGTCACCGCGCGGACGGAATGGGATCAGGCCCGCCGTCTGAATGCGGGGATTCTGCTCTGGACAAGCCCTTGTTATCCTCAACGTCTGCGCGAACTGTCCGATGCTCCTGTACTGCTGTACTGCCGGGGCGATCTTTCTCTGCTGCATTCGCCTGCCTTCGCTATCGTGGGGTCACGCCGGGCCACGAACCAGGGGCTGGCCGTGGCCGCCTATATGGCGCGCTGCCTCGCAGCCTGCGGCATTGCCGTTGTTTCCGGCATGGCTCAGGGCATCGACAGAGTGGCGCACGAGGCCGCGTTGGCCCGCGTGGGGCGCAGCATCGGCGTTCTGGGCACGGGCATCGACCAGATTTACCCCCGTTCCGGGGAAAAGCTTTTCCACGCCATGGCGGAGCGAGGCCTGCTGCTTTCGGAATTTCCGCCCGGCGCGCCGCCACTGGCAGAACATTTTCCCATCCGCAACCGGATCATCAGCGGCCTTGCCTTGGGTGTCCTCGTGGTGGAGGCGGCCAGCCGTTCCGGCAGCCTGATCACCGCCCGTCTGGCCCTGGAGCAGAATCGCGATGTCTACGCCGTGCCCGGCCCCGCTTTGGATTCCCATTGTCTGGGCTGTCAGGAACTGGTGCGCCAGGGCGCGCGTCCCGTGTTCAGCGCCGAGGATGTGTTGCGCGATCTGGCCGAACAGTTGCGGCCTTTCGGCATCAGTGAGGCCAGTCTGCCGGAGGCGGAAAAAGCCTTGAGCCTGCCTGTGCCGACGACGCGGGAAGAACAAGCGGAACAGCCAAAAGTTTCCGGGCAATGCCTTAAGGAAAATTCCGCCGTATTGCCGCTCCCCGCCGAACGTGCGTGCGCCGAAGCCGAATCCCTGGCCCCGGCTGATCGCAGGGAGCGATTGTTGCATTGCCTGCGCGCGCAGGGGCCCATGCAGGCCGACGCTCTGGCGTCCGCGCTGGATATGCCGGTGTATGAGCTCAACGCCCTGCTCATCGGCCTGGAAATGCTGGCGCAGGTCAGGCGTCTGCCCGGCGCGCGGTATGAGGTTCCGGCATGAGCGGCGGCAGGAAAGGGGATGCGCCCAAAGTGAGAGAGACGGAACAGCCGGGCATCGCGCGTGGCGCAAGCGGCGCGGACAACATAAGTAACGCGGGTAAAGCGGATAAGGCCGGGCTGTTGATCGGCGCTTTTCTGGCTTGGCTGGCGGTGCAGAAAGGAGCCTCGGAAGCCACCCAAAAGGCCTACGGCACGGATCTGGCCCAACTGGCCGCCTTTTTGCGTGAACAGGGCGTTGATCTGGCACGGCCGCGCGAGGTGAGCCGCAGGCATATTCAAGCCTTTTTGGCCTGGCTCTTCCGTCGGGGCGAGGCGAAAAGTTCCATGGCCCGCAAGTTGGCCGCCGTGCGTTCTTTTTTCCGTTTTCTGCTGCGCGGCGGCAGGATCAGCGAAAACGTGGCGGCGCAGGTGCGCAACCCACGCCAGGAAAAACACCACCCGCGCGCTCTCAATGTGGATGAAACCTTTGCCCTGCTGGACGCGCCCAAAGCCGCGCCGCCGTCCGAGGCCCACGCCGCGCGCCTGCTCTGCCGGGATCTGGCCCTGGCCGAACTGCTGTACGGTTCGGGGCTGCGCATTTCCGAAGCCCTGGGGCTGGATCTGGATGACGTGCAGGTGCATTCACGGGTGCTGCGGGTCATGGGCAAAGGTTCGCGCGAACGCCTGGCTCCGCTGTCCGACACCTCCTGTGCGGCCTTGTCCGCCTGGCTGGATGAGCGTTCCTATGTGGCCTTGCCCGAGGAACAGGCGCTCTTTGTGGGCGCGCGCGGCGCGCGGCTGAACCGGCGCGAGGCGGCCCGGATTATAGCCGGGCTCTGCCGCCGGGCCGGTCTGGATTTTACGGTGTCGCCGCACAGTCTTCGTCACTCCTTCGCCACTCACTTGCTGGCCGCGGGAGCGGACCTGCGCAGCGTACAGGAATTGCTGGGCCACCGGCGGCTGACCACCACCCAGCGCTATACCCAGGTCAGCCTGGAGCATCTGATCCGCGCCTATGATCAGGCCCATCCGCGCTCCGGAAAAAAGTAAAAAAATCACAAGAGATTTTTTTCCGTATTTTTTTCAGGCGATTCCGGCCTCAGTGCGGTTTTCACCCTGGCGGGGCCGGGAAATTTACGGTAAAGGCCTTGGCATGGTCCGGACTTTGTGCTAAAGAGTACAAAGCGGTGCATCTGGGGCCGCATCATACAAAAGAACCTACCGGAAGGAGAGACTGTCATGTCCGCATTAGTTCTTGGTCACATGAATCCCGATACCGACAGCATCGTTGCCGCCATCGCCGCCGCTGATCTGTACAGCAAACGCGGTTTTGACGTCACCCCGGCCGCCCAGGGCGCGCCGACCCCTGAAACCGAATTCGTGCTGAAAAAGTTCGGTCTCAGCGCTCCTCAGGTCGTCAGCGATGTGGCCGGGAAGAGCCTGTATCTGGTGGACTACTCCGATCTGGCCCAGGCCCCTCAGGGCATGGATTCCGCCACGGTGCTGGGCATCGTTGACCACCACAAGCTGGGCGACGTGACCACCTCCTCCCCGCTGGAAGCCTGGATCTGGCCCGTGGGCTGCACCGGCACCGTGCTCAAGAACATGTATGACTTCTACGGCGTGGAGATCCCCAAGAACATCGCCGGCGGCCTGCTCTGCGCCATTCTTTCCGACACGGTCATCTTCAAATCCCCGACCTGTACTGAAGCCGACAAAAAAGCCGTGGAAGCCCTGGCGAAAATCGCCGGTGTGAGCGATGTGACGGCGTTGGGCATGGAAATGTTCAAGGTCAAGAGTGCTGTGGAAGGCACTTCCATGCACGATCTGGTCTTCCGCGATTACAAAGATTTCGACATGAACGGCAACAAGGTGGGCATCGGCCAGCTGGAAGTGGTGGACCTTTCCATTCTGGACAAGGTCAAGGCCGGTCTGCAGGATGAAATCGCCAAGGTGAAGGGCGAAGGCCGTCACAGCGTGTTCCTGCTGCTCACGGACATCATGAAGGAAGGTTCGGAAATGCTGATCGTTTCCGACGATCCCGGCGTGGTGGAAAAAGCCTTTGGCGTGAAGGCCGAAGGCAGTTCCGTGTGGTTGCCCGGCGTCATGAGCCGCAAAAAGCAGGTTGTGCCCAATTTTGAAAAAGCCTTCAAGTAAGCTGATCTGTTGAGAACGCAAAAACCCCGGCATCATGCCGGGGTTTTTGCGTTCTGGCGCGAGATGCGGGGCAAGGCGTCAGGATTTTCGCCTGCCGTACAATAACAGCCCGATGAAGGCCAGCGTTTGTCCCACAGCCAGGGTGAGGTCCCTGTCCACCGCGGCCGCGGCCAGCACAAGGCCCGCGCCCGCCGCCAGCCACAGGCGGCGATGCAGAAAAAGCGCCACCGCCTGCAACAGCAGGCCGCCCAGAAAAAGCGCGGGGAAGAGCCAGAGCGGCAGAGGATCGGTCAGCAAAATCGTTGCGGCCCGGCTTGCCTCTTCCCCGGCCGGCCCGGCGGACTGAGCCGCGTCCTGAATGGTGTGCGCAATGCGCATAATGGGACTTGCATCCATTGCAGCAGCTTATGCGCAAAATTTTGTCTGGGCAATCGGCCGCCGCGCCATTGTCAGATCGCGGGGAATGCCTATATTTTGCCAATACGCATATTTTCAGCAGGAGCACTTGATGAGCACCTTGACACCCCGTGAGATCGTGGCGGAACTGGACAAATTCGTGGTGGGCCAGGAACAGGCCAAGCGCATGGTGGCCGTGGCCGTGCGCAACCGCTGGCGGCGGCAACACCTTTCGCCGGAGCTGCGTGACGAAGTGGCCCCCAAGAACATCATTATGATGGGTCCCACCGGCGTGGGAAAAACTGAAATCGCCCGCCGTCTGGCCAAGCTGTCCGGCGCGCCCTTCATCAAGGTGGAGGCCACCAAGTTCACGGAGGTGGGCTATGTGGGCCGCGATGTGGAGTCCATGGTGCGCGACCTTATGGAAATCGGCATCAATCTCGTGCGAGAGGAGGAAAACGCCCGTGTGCGCAAGGCCGCAGAGGCCGCAGCCGAGTCGCGTCTGATGGACTTGTTGCTGCCCCATTCCTTTGGTCAGGAAGAGCGCAACTCCACGCGTGAAAAGCTGCTTCAGCAGTTCCGCCTGGGCTTTCTTGACCAGCGGGAAGTGGAAATGGAAGTGACCGAACAGGGGGGTCAGGGCATCGACATTTTCGCCATCCCCGGCATGGAGCAGATGGGCGGCCAAGTCAAGGACATGTTCAGCAAAGCCTTCCCGCCGCGCCGCAGCCGCCGCAAGATGAAAATCCGCGACGCCTTCAATGTGCTGGTGCAGGAGGAGTCGGGCAAACTGGTGGATCAGGAGGCTCTGACCGAGCGGGCCAAGGAGCGGGTGGAGCAGAGCGGCATCATCTTTATTGACGAGATCGACAAGATCGCCAGCAGTTCGCAGAACCGCACCTCGGACATTTCCCGCGAAGGCGTGCAGCGGGATCTGCTGCCCATTGTGGAAGGCAGCTCGGTGAATACCAAGTACGGCATGGTCCGCACGGACCATATTCTGTTCATCGCCGCAGGCGCGTTCCACTTCAGCAAGCCCTCGGATATGATTCCCGAATTGCAGGGGCGCTTCCCCCTGCGGGTGGAATTGCAGCCCCTGGGCAAGGAGGAATTTCTGCGTATCCTCACCGAACCGGACAACGCCCTGACCAAGCAGTATGAAGCCTTGCTGGGCACGGAGCAGATACGCCTCAGCTTCACCAGGGATGGCCTGGAGGAAGTGGCGGCTTTTGCCGAGGACACCAATTCCCGCACGGAAAATATCGGCGCGCGCCGTCTGTATACCATCATGGAAAAAATCCTGGCCGACATTTCCTTTGACGCGCCGGACATGCCCGGCGCGCAGATCGTCGTCAACAGGGAGTACGTCTGCGAACATTTGCAGGATGTGCGCAAGGATCAGGATCTGAGTCAGTATATTCTGTAGCGGCGGCGCGGTCAGGTGTTCAGGCGGCAGCCACTATCCCGTTTTCAACCATAACCCGGCCCTCAACAGGCCGGGTTTTTCTGTGCCTGTCCGGGAAATGGCGGTGTCTGGACTTGGCGTCGGCGAACGGATAGAGTATTGCGCGACATGCGCCGTTCGCCTCCGGAACAGCCCAACGCCGGAAAAGAAAAAGGGTTTACGGCGTAAACCGTAAACCCGTATTTTCTCTGGTGGGCCATCAGGGACTCGAACCCCGAACCAACTGATTAAGAGTCAGCTGCTCTACCAATTGAGCTAATGACCCGTGGCGTGAAAAAGAGTTTACGCGTATGTGCCCTGTTTGTCAAACATTTTTGCAAAATTTTTGCAAAAAGCGGGTGCTGGCTTTGAATGATAAACTAATATATAAAAAAATCATCATGTTATACAAAAAATTTATACTGATCTGCGTGCTGTGCCTGGCTGTCGCGGCAGGAAGCTTTTCTTTGTCCGCTGTCCGGGCCTGGGCTGAGGATGTGCCCGTACAGCTGGACTTCGCCCGTGACGGCGACAACATTGTCGCGGCCGTGCGCCTGAGCCTCCCCCCGGACTATCATGCCTATGCGCATGAAGCGGGGGACGCCGGTCGGCCCACAGTGCTGGATTTCGCCCTGGAGGGCGGACAGATGCTGCCGGTCTGGTATCCCGCCGGGGCCATGCAGCGCGATTTTTATGACCCTGAGGCCACGGTCTTCGTCTATGAAGGCGAGGTGGTGCTGTTCACGGCCCTGCCGGAGCAGGCTGCGGGCAAACCCTTTACCGCGGCTCTGAGCCTGCTGCTTTGCTCCAACCGCAATTGTCTGCCCGTCAATCAGAGTTTTACCGGCGTGGTGCCGGAAGCTCCCTCCCCGGTGGGGCAGACCCCTTGGTCCGGGCAGTGGCGCAAGCTGCAAAATACGCAACCCGTCTTGGCTGGCGTACAGGAAGCCCCCGCCGCCTCTCCGCTTACGCTTTCCAAGGAGGCAGGGCGTCTGGCCCCGTCATTGGGCGCGCCCGCGTCCGGCGCTCAGACGGGCGTCCCCACCGCTCGGCTCGCCGGTCAGGGACGAAGCGGGATTCTGCCGCCGCCGGAGGAATTTGAGGTACAACTGACCCCGCGCTATGCCGATGCCTCACTGGAAATTTCCAGTCTGGGCAAGGCGCTGCTGGTGGGCATTCTGGCCGGGCTGCTGCTCAACGCCATGCCCTGCGTGCTGCCGGTGCTCACCTTCAAGATCAGCGGTCTGCTGCTGATGGGCGGCAGCGACGGCAAAAATAACCTCCGGCGTTTCCGCGAACACAATCTCTGTTTCGCGGGCGGCGTTATGACCCTGTTCACCGGCCTTGCGCTTGTGCTGGGTCTGGCGGACCTGATGTGGGGGCAGCTCTACCAGAATCAGGGCGTTTTGCTGGTCATGCTGTTGATTGTCTTTCTCATGGGCCTGTCCATGCTGGGGGTCTTCACCTTGCCGGTGATTGACCTGAAGCCCGGCGAAAACACCAAGAATCCCCGATTACAATCTTACCTGACCGGGCTTGTTTCCACCTTTCTGGCCACGCCGTGCAGCGGGCCGCTGCTGGGCGGCGTGCTGGGCTGGGCATTCACCCAGCCCCTGCTGATCCTTATGGTGGTGTTCTGGGCAGTGGGGCTGGGTATGGCCCTGCCGTACCTGCTGTTCTGCATCTGGCCGGATATGGCGCGGATTTTGCCCCGGCCCGGGCCTTGGATGCACGTCTTTGAACGCGTGGTGGGCTTCTTTCTGCTGGGCACGGCGCTCTATCTGCTCTCCATCCTGCCGGTGGAAAAACACATGCATGTCCTCAGTGTGCTGCTGCTGGTTTCGCTGTGCGCCTGGCTCTGGGGGCGGTTCTGCGACATCTCCGCCCCGCTGTTGCGCCGCAGGGTGGCAGGCGTCGCGGGTTGCGTGCTCTTGCTGGCGGCCATTGTCTGGGTGCTGCGTCCCGTGGCGCCGCTGCCGCAGTGGCGCGACTTCAGTCCGGAGTATTTCACGGCTCAGCTGGGCAAGAAGCCCATGCTGCTGGAATTCACCGCCGACTGGTGCCCCAACTGCAAATTTATGGAAGCCACGGTGCTCACCGACGAACGCCTGCGCGCCTGGCAGGCCCGCTACGGCATGGACCTCGTGCGCGTGGATCTGACCAATGCCAATGCCTACGCCGTGCGTCTGCTGGAAGCCCTGGGCAGTAAAAGCATTCCGCTGACGGCGCTGTTCCCGGCGGGCGACAATGCCTCCTCGCCCCTGGTGCTGCGTGATGTCTACGGCGTGCAGAGCCTGACAAAAGCCATGAATGAAGTCTTTGCGGGCGGTTAATCCTCCCGGACGGGGGCAAGCGGGATGCGGCTGGACTGCCGCGCCGCATTTTTTTACATTCTGCCCTAGTGAGCTTTACGGAAGTGACGATAAGGCATAATGTGCAATAAATAAGTCTGTCCGGACATGACTCGCAGGCCGTGCGGCACCTCTTGCCGTCGCCGGGCCGGAGAGCGGGCGCAGAGGAGCAGAGCGTCGTGCTGTTCCGGTGGGGTTGTTAACCAGCTTGACGATACTTGCGACAAGGGAGCGGATATGGATCCAAGTCAGAAAAAACAGGATGATGAACTCCTGCAGCTGGTGACGTTCAGCATCGGTGAAGAGGAATTCGGGGTAAATATCCTGAAGGTGCAGGAAATCATCCGCACCATGGAGATTACCAAGGTTCCCCGCGCGCCGGAATTTGTGGAAGGCGTCATCAATCTGCGCGGCAAGGTGATCCCGATCATTGATCTGCGGCGTCGTTTCGGCCTTGTGCCCAAGGCTCATGATAAAAACACCCGCATCATCGTGATTGAGATCAACAATATTATTGTGGGTTTTGTGGTGGACGCCGTTTCGGAGGTTCTGCGCATACCCGCCAGCACGGTGGAACCGCCGCCGCCCGTCGTGGCCGGAGTGGATTCCGATTATATCAGCGGCGTCGGCAAATTGCAGGACCGTCTGCTGATCATGTTGGATCTGGACAAGCTGCTTTCCAGCGAAGACATGGACATGCTGAGCACCATGTAACAACATTTACCGTGCGCCGCTTTTTGCTGTGCGCGCATGATAAGACAGGCGGACAGACTTCGGGTCTGTCCGCCTGTCGCGTGTTGGCGCGGCGGATTCCGCCAGGGAGGGATATGCGCATTGAAAAAATCACAGAGCGCAAAAAACGCTTTCTAGATGTAATGTTCCAATAGGTTGTTCACCCTGCCTCAAGCCGGTAAAGCTGGAGTTGACAGACAACAGTAAACCGAGCCGAGGACAGGGTGAACAGCCATAAGAATGCCAAATTGACTGCACGCGGTCGA
>NZ_VUMH01000016.1 GCF_009696265.1 Desulfovibrio porci | reverse complement strand
TCGACCGCGTGCAGTCAATTTGGCATTCTTATGGCTGTTCACCCTGTCCTCGGCTCGGTTTACTGTTGTCTGTCAACTCCAGCTTTACCGGCTTGAGGCAGGGTGAACAACCTATTGGAACATTACACCTAGGTTGTCTCTGAACCGGTCTTTTTGACTTCCGGCCGCGCCTTCAGATCGTTGTCATCCGCAAGGCGCAAAGCCGACGACGACTGAAACAAACCCGTTTCCCTTGCCGGAAAGCAAAAACTGCTTATGGGGGAAACTCCTCCCCGGTACAGATCATCTTTGAAGCGCTTCGCCTTTTCAGCGGAGCGCGGGCAGCGCCGTCAGGCGCGCCGTCATGCAAGGAGCCGTATGCCTATAATGCGATTATTTCTTCTCCTGCTTCTGGGTTTAAGCCTGATTCCCCTCAATGCCTGCGTCCGCCAGCGCGACGGCGACGCCTCCGAGGTGGAGGTGCTGCGCTCCGGCGCGCTGAACCGGGCCGGTGACGAGGACATTCCCAATGTAGTCTATGTGAACGTGCGGGACATGACCAACCGCGTTTTCCACCTCCGCTCCCAGACTGAAGCATGGTTGGGACGCAAAGGCTTCACCGTGACCGACAACCCCAGCCAGGCAGGCTATATCGTCCAGATTACCGTGCTCGCGGCGGGGCAGGCGGCCCCGGAGAGCCTGCGCGGCGTGGTGGACGCCGGTTATGACGCCCCGTCCGTTCTTTCCGGCACGGGGGGCACAGCCCTGCTGGCCGATGTGCTGCTGGTGCAGCGGCGCGTGCCCAGCTCCCGCCGCCCCAGCCGGACGAATTTGAAAAACATCTCCAACCGTAATGCCGTGGCCAGCAGCCAGATGCGTCTGGGCCTGCTGGTGCGCCACGATATCCGGCTGAAATCCGAGCTGCCCGCCTATTTCGCGGATGTGCTGGCCCGTGAGCTGAGCACGGATATCAGCGCCGCCGACAGCGACACCGCCACCGCCACGGCCGCGCCTCAGCCCACGCCCGCGCGCTGAACGCGCGAATCCCATCCATTATTGTGGCGCGGTCCCCCGCAACGGCGGAGGGCCGCGTCATTTTTTCGTACTTTTCAGCGCGCGTTCTGTGTTCGCCCGAAATTCTACAATCCCGAGAATATGCATTCTGAAGGGCTGAAGCACGTCTGCTTCAGCCCTTGCCCTTTCGCCCGGTGCAAGAGCGCAAAGCTGCTCGTAGACCTGCGCGGAACATCCGCACCTCTGACGCCCGTATGCCGTTCAGGCCACATGGTCCTGGCGGTCCGCTTCGGACGCTCCCGCAGCCGACGGCTGCATAGCGGCCTTTTGAGGTAACATGCTCCGAAAATAGTAATCCGCATAATTTGTGATAATTAGTAAATTATAGCTATTTCCCCATCATATTTATCATATTTAGCCTTATTTAAAATATTTCATCTAAAATAATAAAAATATTTTTATTATTTATTTTATTAAATAAAATTTCTTCTTATAATTCATTGTTGATTCGTCATTACAATTAAAAAAACATTGTTGCTTGTTAATTGCCTTATCTAAAGTTATGCTTTTTTATTCCGATTATAATCACATGGCTTTTTGTTTTTCAGCAGAAAGATATGATTTATCCAATTCTGCGTAAAAAATATGCCCGTTATACTGCCTGATAAAATTTAAATCGTAGCGGTGCGGATTATGACCTCCAGCAATATTTCCAACCACCTGCTTTCCATAGTGATCTTTTCGGCACTGTCTCCCTTCGCAGAGAGAGAGAGAGAGAGAGAGAGATTCTGCGCAGAACCGCCTTCTCCGCGTATCATTTCTTAAAGCCTGCATTCCCCGCATAGAGAAAAAATACGGAGTCTTTATATTCCGGCCAGCCTGGAACGTTTTGTCATTGAAAATATCGAAACATTCCAGGCTGCGCGAATAAACACCGCCCCCAAGGATAAATCAACTCCAGTCCACCTGAACGCTGTGGACGTCCCGGCGTTCGGATTCCGAGGAGAGATGCTGTCCGGTCTGGATGCATATCCCCCCCAAAAAACTACAGGAGATGCTATGCTTGCCTAGTACCGCCATCTGCGTATGACCCCCAAAATAGTTCTGCCCGTCACTATCGTGCTTGTGGTGACCCTGAGCCTCCTCACCTGGCAGATCCAGTCCAAGAGTTCGCAGGCCATTGAAGAAGTGGCCAAGCGGGAACTGGCGGCCCTTGGCGCGCAGAACGGCAACTTTGTGATGAGCTATCTGAACACGGCTCTCAGCGAAGCCGCAGCCATGGCCGACAGCATGGAACAGACCCTTAAAAAGGGTGTGCCCCCGTCGCGGGAAACTCTGATGGCCATGGAGGAAGGCGTACACAAGGACAATCCCGATCTTTTCGGCTGCGGCATCATGTGGGAGCCCAATGCCTTTGACGGCAAGGATGAGGCCTATCGGGGCGCTCCGGGCAGCAATGCCGAAGGACGCTTCCTGTCTTACAGTTCCACAGGCGCGGAAATAACGGATCTGAACGACCAGCTCCAGCAAAGCTATTACACCGTGCCCAAAAAGACGCTGGCCCCCTATCTCTCCGACCCCTATCCGTTCCCGGTGGGCGGCAAGGAAGTCGACATGTCCACGGCCGCCTATCCCATCGTTATCGACAACGTGTTCCGTGGCGTGGCGGTGGTGGACATGTCCCTGGAAAAACTGAATACGCTTGTCACCGAGATTTCCGCCTACGAGAGCGGTTACGCCGGGCTGCTCAATGACCAGGGCCGGGTGATCGCCCACAAGGACAAGACCCTTGAAAGGAAAAATCTTTTCGAGATCAACAGATTCAACAACCCTCAGGAAGCCAGAAAGGCCTTCACCGCCGGCGCACCCTATATGGAAGAGGTGGACACCAAGGCCGGCAGGGTTTTCCGCTACTATCAGCCCATCCCCATCCGGGGCAGCAGCCAGCACTGGTACCTGGCCATCGTCGTGCCCATGGGCGAAGTGCTGGCCCAGGCAACGTCCATCAGCCAAATGACCATCGCCCTGTGTTCCGCCACTCTTGTGGTCCTGCTGGTGGTGATCTTTCTGCTGATCCGCTCCTCGGTGAAACCCATCAACTATCTGGCTAATACGGCGGAAATCATCGCCGGCGGCAATCTGCAACAACCCATCGAGGATGAGCGTTTCGGCGGCGAAGTGAAGATGCTGAGCACTTCCCTGAAAAAAATGATCGCTTCCCTGCTGGAAGGCATCACAAAGGCAGAGGCTCTCTCCGCCTCGGCGCAGGAGGAATCCCGCAAGGCCCAGGAGGCCATGCAACAGGCCGAAGCCGCCGGCCAGGAGGCCAAGAGCAAAACGCAGGCCATGCTGGCGGCCGCCGACAAACTGGAAGAAGTGGGCAATGTGGTTTCCTCGGCCTCCAGCGAACTTTCGGCCCAGATCGAACAGTCCGACCGCGGCGCGGCCGAATCCGCCCAACGCCTCTCCGAAGCGGCCACGGCCATGAACGAAATGAACGCCACGGTCCAGGAAGTGGCCAAGAACGCGGGTTCCGCCTCCGCCGCTTCCTCTGAAACCAAGGAAAAGGCCGAAGCCGGCGCGCACGTGGTGGAAAAGGCCGTGCGCAGTATTGAGGAAGTCCACCAGCTGTCCCTGGTGCTCAAGAACGACATGACCCAGCTTAACGAGCACGCCCAGGACATCACCCGGATCATGAGCGTCATCTCGGATATCGCGGACCAGACCAACCTGCTGGCGCTGAACGCCGCCATTGAAGCGGCCCGCGCGGGCGAGGCCGGGCGCGGCTTTGCCGTAGTGGCCGACGAAGTGCGCAAACTGGCTGAAAAGACCATGGCCTCCACCCAGGATGTGGGCAACGCCATCAAGGCCATCCAGGAAAGCACGGCCAAAAGCATGACCGGCGTGGACAACGCCGTGGAGCGCATCGGCGAGGCCACGGAACTGGCCAACCAGTCCGGCCGGGCTTTGCAGGAAATCGTGGCCACCGTAGAAGCCACCGGCGACCAGGTCAACGCCATCGCCACGGCCAGCGAGGAGCAGTCCGCCGCCAGCGAAGAGATCAACCAGTCCATCGTCCAGGTCAACGACATGTCCCGCCAGACCGCCGAGGCCATGGCCGAAGCCGCCAGGGCCGTGTCGGATCTGGCCGCGCAGGCCCACAGCCTTACGGAACTTATTGAGGCCATGAAAAAAGCTTAGGTCAAAAACAGCCCTCAGTCCGCCACAACAGTGGCGCTTCCCCCCCTGCCCCGTCGGCTCCGCGCCGACGGGGTTTTCCTTTTCCAACCGCGTCGGCAATTTGTCGCGCGGGCCTCGCGTCCCTCCATTCCCAAAGCGCGCCGCCGCGCAAGGCCCGTACCACGCTCCTTGCCGGACATTGGCACTGTCCTTGCTTTCATCCTGTCGAGGCGGACCCAAGTCCGCCCTTCGCCCCGTCCCAGGAGGAAGAACATGGCACACTCCGCATGGCTGATCCGGCCTCCGGCCGAACAACAGCAGCAAAACCCGTCTCCCGCCGCGCCCCAGCGCCGCGCCCAGAGCGCGCCCACGGGGGGCATCTCGCCTTTCGCCGCCCTGATGGCCGGTCAGGAACGGAAGGGAGCGGACAAAAGCGCGCCCGAGGCAGGGCGGCCGCAGGAAGCGACCAGCACGCTGCAATTGCGCAATCCCGTTCTGGCCGGGCGCTCTCCCAGCGACCTCGCGCGCTCCCAGACCTTCACCAAGGCACAGGCGGATCTGCGTCAGACCCAGGCCATGGAAGGCCTGATGCAAAGCCTTTCCGGCGGCGATTCGCCGTTGGATCTGGCCCGCAACATGGGCGTGGCCCGGCATCTGCGCAGTCTGACCAACGCCGTTGAAGGGCGAGTGGGCAATCTGTCCATGGGCGACTTCATCCACACACGCTCCACCGGCAAGCGCGCGCGCCGCGCGCCCACGCCGGAAAGCGACGGCCTGGGTCGTCTTTCCGCCCGCTTCGAATCCGGCGGCGACGGCATCGCGGCCATCGGCTACGACCGCAACGGCGGCACGTCCTACGGCAAATACCAGATCGCCTCGCGCGTGGGCAGCATGAAGAATTTTCTGGAATTCCTGGACGGCGAGGCCCCGGATGTCGCCCAGCGCCTGCGCAAGGCCGGACCGGCCAATACGGGCGGCCGCCGCGGGGGCATGCCCGACGCCTGGCGGGCCATCGCCAAGGAGCAGCCCGAGCGTTTCGAGGCCCTGCAGGAGGCCTTCATCCGCGAAAGCCACTACAAGCCCGCCATGGAAGCCATTGTGGAGCGCACCGGCCTGGAAGCGGACAAACTTTCCCCCGCCATGCGGGAAGTGATCTGGAGCACCGCCGTGCAGCACGGCCCGGCCGGCGCGGCCCGTATTTTCGACCGGGCCGACAACCTCAGCGGCAAGCCTACGGACCCGGCTTACGAGCGCAAGCTCATCAGCAACGTCTACAAACTGCGCGCCGGGCAGTTCGGTTCCTCCACCGAAGCGGTGCAGGCGGCGGTGCAGAACCGCTTCCGGCAGGAAAAAAATCTGGCCCTGAACATGCTGGACGGCGGCGGGCGCACCGCCCTGGCCTGAACCCTCGGGACGGCGCGGCATGAGCACTGATGTTCTGCTTCTCAATCTGACCCGTTTCGGGGATCTGCTGCAAAGTCAGCCCCTGATCCAGGATCTGCACGACAGCGGCCACCAGGTGGGTCTGGTCTGTCTGGACAATTTCGCCGCCGCTCTGCCCCTGCTGCGTCATGTGGACGCGGCCTGGCCTCTGCCCGGCGCGAAACTCATGGCCGCGCTGGACCGGGACTGGCGGACGGCGGCCGCGCAACTGCTGGATCTGGCCCGGCGCATCCGCCGGGAGGCCGCGCCCCGGCACGTCGTCAACCTGACGCCCACCCTGCCCGCGCGCCTGCTCTCCAAGCTCCTGGCCCCCACGCCGGAAGCGGTGCTGGGCTTCGGCCTGGATCCCGAAGGCTTTGGGGTCAACCAGGGCGTCTGGTCCTCCTTTTTGAGCGGCGCCACCCTGCGCCGCCTGAACGCGCCCTTCAATCTGGTGGACATGTTCCGCATGGTCGGCGCGCCCCTTTTCGCTCCCGGCATTGCCGGGCGTCCGGGACGCTTCAGCCTGCGGACCCCTCCGGATGCGGCCATGGCCCATGCCGACGCCCTGCTGGCCCGGCCCGAAAATCTTCCCATGAGTGCGCATCCCAAAGGTTTTGTGGCTCTGCAACTGGGGGCCAGCGAAGCCCGGCGGCAGTGGCCGGTCGCGCATTTCGCGGCTCTGGGCGAACGCCTCTGGCGCGAGGCGGGCCTCTGCCCGGTCCTGCTGGGCGCGCCCGCCGAACGTCCGATGGCGCGGGAGTACGCGGCGTGCGCCGCCCGTGATCGGACGCCCTTCGTCAATGCCGTGGGCCGGACCGATATTCCTCAACTGGCGGCCCTGCTGCGCAAAATGCGTCTGCTGGCCACCAACGACACCGGCACCATGCATCTGGCCGCGGGTCTGGGCCTGCCCTGCCTGGCTTTTTTTCTGGCTACGGCCCAGCCCTGGGACACCGGCCCCTATCTGCCGGGTTGTTGCTGCCTGGAACCGGCTCTGCCCTGCCATCCCTGTTCCTTCAGGCAGCCCTGTCCGCACGGTCATGCCTGCCTGACGCGCATCAGCCCGACCAGCGCGGGCGACCTGATCCTGGCCCGTCTGGAAGGCGGCGGCTGGCAGGCGGGCCTGAGTCCGGAGCTCCGCCGCGAGGCCCGCGTCTGGCTGACGGAAACCGACGCGCGGGGCTTTGCCGGGGTGCGCAGCCTCTCCGGCCACGATTCCGAAGACCGTAGCCTCTGGCTCAGCCAGCAACGCCCGTTCTGGCGTCACATTCTTGACGATCTGAGCAGCAACGCGGCCGGCCAAGCCGCCGGGCCGGCGAACGGGCACATTGAAAAGCACGCGGCCGGGCAAACAGGCGGGCAGTTGGACGCGCCGCCCTGCTCCCCGGATTTCTGCCGCCAGGTGACCCCGGTGCTGGCCCAGGCCGCGCGGCTGCTGGACATGCTGTCCGAGCAGGGCCGCCTGACGGGCAAGTCTGCCAAGGCGGGTCAGCTCTTTCTGCTCAATTGCGAACGCCTGCAAAATCTTCTGAACGCCTGCCCGCCGCTGGCCTCTCTGGCCTGTTTCTGGCGCGAGTTACGGCAGGAGCGCGGCGACCGCATGGATGAATTGCTGCATTTTGTGGGCCTGCTGGCCGGGCACCTCGAACGCTGGGCCGCACACATGACGGTTTCGAGCCGCAATCCATTGTAATTCCTTACTTGGTACGTGCCTTGCATAGTTAAAAGCACGCAACGTATCGGCAAATAATTCCCCGTGGGGAGCAAGGAGGGTTATATGATTATTGTTGACGGTTGCAAAAGCGACAAGGAAATTTCCAATTTCGCCAACCTGGAAGAAGTGCTGACCACTGTGATGGAAGACGAAAAAATGGATGACCGGGTGGTCACCGATGTTTTCGTGAACAATGAAATTTTTTCGGAAATATATCCTCATCAGGCCGAGGACATGTCCTGCGACACCATCTCTTCTGTGGAAGTGCGCTCCGTGCCTGCCGCCGAGCTGGCCGTGGACATGTCGGCGGAAATGGGCAAAGTGGCCCGGATGATGGGCAACGGGGCGCGCAATGTGGCCCGCCTGTTCCGCGAAGCCTCGGACACCGACGCCCTGGAGCTTTTGCAGGATCTGCTGGACGTGACCCGCGATTTCATGGGCATGCTCGGCGCGCTGCGCGAACGCTATCTCGGCGGCGCGGATGAGGAATTCACCCGCAAGGCCGAAAAGCTGGCCGACCTGCTTTCCGAAATGAGCGACGTGCTGGAAAATGAAGACTGGATTCTGCTGGCCGACCTTCTGGAATACGAATTCCTGCCCCTGTGCGAGGAATGGCAGGTAGTCAGCGAACATCTGCACGAGCAGATGGTCAAACGCATAGCCCAGTAAGGGCTGAAGGAGCGCCCCATGGGTCAGGGACTATCTCTCCTGGATCAGGCTCTGGATCTCGCCCGCCAGGAAATGGCGGCCCTGGAGGACGGGGCCTATGACAGGGCGGTGGAACTGGCGGAACGACGCGGCGAGATCACCAGCATGGCATGGCACCTGCTGGAATCCGGCGGCGCCGATCAGTACCGGAACCGCCTTATTGAACTCACCCGGCTTCAGGAACATCTGACCGAACTGGCCGCCCAGGCGCAGGAAGTCGTCCGGGCAAGCCTGCAACGTTCACGGCTGGAGAAACAGCGTATGCGGGGCTACCATCAGGCGGTGGGACAGGCTCTGCAATAGCCGCCATCCGGCACGCACACCGACGCGCAACGGGAAACAGCAACGCCCCGGCCTCCTGACGGAAGCCGGGGCGTTTTGCGTGCGGCGGAACCGGGCCGCTTACTGGCCGAGCCCCTGCCGCATGGCCAAGCGCACGGCCTCCACCTGGGCCGGGATGTCCCGCGCGCCCACCAGTTCCGAGACCAGAGCGCAACAGCGCGCGCCGTGGCGGGCCACCTCGGCGATATTGTGCGCCTTGATGCCGCCGATGGCCACAAAAGGCAGCTCAATATTACGCGCCACCCAATCCAGATAATCGAAGCCCACCGGGTCCACCACGTCCTCCTTGGTCTGGGTGGCGAAAATGGGCCCCACTCCGATGTAGTCCGCGCCCGCGTTCACGGCGGCCACAGCCTGTTCCGGCGAATGGGTGGACAGGCCGATGAGCATGTCCGGCCCCACCAGACGGCGCACCTCCGGCACGGGCAGGTCCTCCTGTCCGATGTGCACGCCGTCGGCCCCCACCAGCATGGCAATGTCGATGTGGTCGTTGACGATGAAGCAGGCCCCGGCCTTTTCGGTCAGGCGGCGCAGCAGGCGGCATTCTTCAAGCATCTTGCCGGCTTTGAACTTTTTTTCCCGGTATTGCAGGATGCGCACCCCGGCGTCCAGCAGGGCCCCGGCCACCACGGCCAGAGGGCGGCCCAGGGAAAGGCGCGAATCGGTCAGGGCGTAAATGTCGGTCTGTCCGGGCAGAATGGCGGGCATGACTGTCTCCTTCAGGGTTTGCACGCCGCCCACAGGCGGCGGACGCAGCTTTTTACAAAGCGCGCGGGATGAAACGAGGTGTGGGCCAATTCGCGCGGCAACTCAAAGTCACGCGCGTTAAAATCTTCAGGCCGTTGCAGCACGTATGCGGCGCGCCAACCGGCCGCGCCGCAGCCTTCGGCCTTGCGCCGCTCCAGAGCCGCGCCCAGCGGCGTCGCGTCGGGAGCCAGGCCCAGTACGGCGCAGAGGGCTTCATCCAGCGCCACGGCGGACGGGCTCGCGCCGATGAGCCCCAAGACGAACGGCTTCCCCCGGCTGGGGCCGGTGACGTGCATGGCCCGCACGCCGTCGGCCAGCGCGGCCACCGGCGGCAGAGCCGCCCAGAGCGCGGCCAGACAATCCGCAAAATAACCGGGGTCGCGGCCTTCGCGGGTGTGGATCAGGGCCTTGCGCAGTCCGCTGACGCAGCCGAAGCAGTTCTTTACCGCCAGGGTCAGCAGCATCTGGCTGTGGGCCTTGACCCTGGGCACGGAAAGAATCAGATCGCACTCCAGCGCCCGCCGGGAAACCATAAAACGCGGGCCGCCTTCCGGAGATGCGGAGGACGCGGGCGAAGAGGCGGGCAGGTGCAGACGTACCGGCACGGGCCGGTCCAGGGCGCGCACTCTGAGCTTCAGGGGCCGCAGGGCCTCCTCCAGGCCGATCTTGCGGGCCACGGCCTCGGCGCGGCCGAAACCCGGCGAATCGGCCACCTCCACGTTGGCGCCTTGTTCCAGCAGCCAGGCGCAGACCGCCGCCGTCACTTCGGGATCAGAGCAGGCCAGAGGCTGGGCCGTGATCAGATTGGGTTTGACCAGGACGCGCAGACCCGCGCCCACGCGCGGCCCGGCGGCCTCCAGCGCCTGAAACACGGTCTGCCGGAGCCGGGGCGCGGCATAATCCGGGCAAGCCAGCAGGGCCACAGGCAGAGCGCGCGGCCCGGCGGGGCGGGATGCGGGGAAAGAGGCGTCCGTCATACGGCGACTATGACGTTACAGACCCGGATTGTAAAGATCACCGAGGCTTGCACTCTTTTCAAGCCGCCCCTCTTGGCGTAAAAACAGTCAGCCGCGTTCACGCGGCCTATAAGGATATCCATCATGCGCCATTTCCGCCTCATCATTCTCCTGTTCCTCTCGCTCTGCCTCTCGGCCGCGCCGGGCCTGGCGGCTTCCGCCACGGCTCCGGCGGCCGCCGCCGGAGCCGCCAAAACGGAAAAAGCCGCCCCGGCCAAAGCTGAAAAAACAGACAAGGCCGCCGGGGCCGTGGACAAGGACAAGGCCGCCGACGCCGCATCGGACCAGAAAACCGACGGCGGGACAGCCGGGACGGAGGCCGAGCCGCCGAAACACGACCCCTGGGAAATGATTTGGACGGGCCAGCGCGGCATGCTCAATGAAATCAAAGAAACCGCCGTCAGGCTGAGCGACGGCTTCTCCGATCAGGCGGCCAATCTGACGGGCAAGGTCCAACCCTACGAGGAGGAAGCCCGCCGCCTTCTGGTGCTGACCAATACTTTCAAAAACTGGCCCAATCCCATGGAGGCCGTCAGTCGCCGCATCACGGTCACGGTCACCCAGCTGAACCAGGTGCTGGAGCCGGTCATGCTGGCCCGCTCCGAGGCGCAAGGCCTGCTGGAGCGCGTCAACTACATGGCCGACAGCCTGCCCGAGGATCTGCATGACGGCCGGATCAGCCCGGAAATGCAGAGCTATATTCAGGATATCGGTCAGGCCCGGCTGCGCCTGGCCGCCGTGCTGGCCCAGTACGATTCGGCGCTGGCTCCCTCCCTGGCTCTGCTCAAGCGGCTGGAAAAAACCCGCCAGGACATCAGCCAGCAGTTGCCGGTTCTCTGGAAAGACTATTATCTGCAACGCCCGGTGCCCTATCTCAGCCCCGAGGCCTGGGCCGATTTCGGCCAGCAGATGCTCTATTCCTATCAGGGCATGATATTGCGCCTGCCCGTGGAAATGCCGGTCACCCCGGATCAGTGGGGCACGGCTGCCCTGCGCTTTCTGATCTGCCTGCTGTTCACCGGCGTGATCAGCCTGCTGCTTTACCGGCGCTGGATCAATCAGGACTCCAGACCCGCCGGGCGTCATATTTTCCGGGTCAGCCTGCCCTGGCTCTGCCTGGGGCTTTCCCTGCTGGGCAGTTCCCTCTCCGCCACGGGCGAGTTTTTCCGGCTCTTTCTGGCCTTGGGCAATTTATCCATCATTCTGGGGCAGGTCTTCCTGGCCTGGGATCTGCGCCTGCTGAAATATCCGGATGTGGAGCAACAGCCCGCGCCCTTCCTGCGGCTGCTGCCCCTGACCCTCTGCGCCTATGCCCTGCTCTACCTGCCCCTGACCAAACCTCTGGTGCTGGTGATCTGGACGGCCCTGGTCATCGCCTCTCTGATCTGGCGGCGGCGCTGGCGCAAAGTCAACTACGGCTCCCTGCAACTGGAATCCAGCGTGCTGGACGGCGACTCCATCGTGCTCTGGCTCTGCCTGCTGCTGGCCCTCTCGGGCCTGCACATCTACAGCATGGCCCTCTACCTGATCTTTGTCTCCTGCTCCCTGGCGCTGGAGCTCAGCCTGGGCGGCATGGCCCTGGTCAGCAACATCAACGAGCATCTGCCCAAGGAAGGCGCGCGGGCCGCCCTGGCCCGCCTGCTGGTGGCCCTGGCCGCGCCCGTTGTCCTGGTGGTGGCCGTGGTGGGCGTGCTGCTCTGGGTGGGCACCCTGCCCGGCGGCATGTATCTGCTGGGCGAGTACGTGTTCAGGGGCGTGAACGTGGGCGCCACCCAGTTCAACATCGTCCAGATACTGCTGATCATCAGCGTGTTCTACCTCACGCGCACGGCCGTGGCCATGGGTTCGCGCTTTCTGGCCAAACTGCCCAAACAGGGCCTGCAGATCGACGCCACGCTGATCCCGCCCATGCAGACGGCCTTCACCTACGCGGTGTGGGCCATCTTCGGCCTGTTCGTGCTGCGTGCCCTGGGCATGGAGCTGAGCAACCTGGCCATGGTGGCCGGCGGTCTTTCCGTGGGCATCGGCTTCGGCATGCAGACCATTGTGAACAACTTTCTCTCCGGTCTGATCCTGATCTTCAGCCGCACGCTCCAGGCCGGGGACGTGGTGGAAGTGGGCGGCACCACGGGCCGGGTGCGCAAGATCAGCGTCCGCGCCACCATGGTGGAAACCTACGACAACGCGCTCATCTACGTGCCAAACTCCGAATTCGTGGCCAGCCGCCTGATCAACTGGACCCGCAACAGCCGCACCGTGCGGCGCGAGATCAAGCTGGGCGTGGCCTACGGTTCGGACACGGCCCTGGTGATGAAGCTGCTGCTGGCCGTGGCCAACGGGCACGAAAACGTGCTCAAGTATCCCACGCCCACGGTCACTTTCAACGATTTCGGCGCCAGTACCCTGGATTTCCTGCTGCGTTTCTGGGTCAAGGACTATGACGTGGGCGTGTCCACCGCCTCGGACATCCGCCTGGCCATTGAAAAGCAGTTTCGCGAACACCACATTGAAGTGGCCTTCCCGCAGTTGGACGTCCACATCAAGGACATGCCGCCGCGCGTCAAAAGCCCGCAGGCTCCGTCCCGCGCTCGCGCCGGGCGTCCCGCGCGCCGACGCCTGCACCGGCCGCCGCAGATCCGGTCCGCAAAGCGGGCCGACAGCGCGGCGGAAAATACGGAGGCGACAGGGGCAAAGGACGCGCCGCAAACCGCGTAGGCGTCCTCATACACACACAACAAGGGAGGGGGTATGATCCGTCGCGCCCATGAACGGGAAAAACTGGAGAAAACCATGTTCGGCGGACCGGGGATGGCCCATTTCACCAAGCTTCTGAACGAGGATGAATTCGAGGGCAGGGGGCGCCTGTACAATCACGTGCTGCTCCGTCCCGGCGACGCCGTGGGCAAACACCGCCACAACGGCGACTTTGAAGTTTTTTTCATCCTCAAGGGCGAAGGCCTGTATGACGACAACGGCCGCGAAACCACGGTCAAGACCGGGGACGTAACCGTATGCCGCCACGGCGAGGAGCATGCCCTGTACAACAACGGCCCGGACGATCTGGAAATGGTCGCCCTGATCCTCTATTCCGGCAACTGATGCATTGAACGCGGAAAGGGACGGCCCCAAGCCGCCCCTTTCGCATCGGAGCGGTAGCCTCAGGCGGCCGCCTTCTTCTTTCTGCTCTTGACCACCCAGCCGATCAGGCCGCCGACCAGACCGCCCACCAGCGCGGCCAGCAGAACCTTGACCAGAAAAGAGTCCAGATAGGATATCCAGGGCACGCCCTGTTTGATGTCCAGCTCCGCCAGGATTTTCCGGGCATGGACTTTGGCCGCGCCCAGTTGCTCGGCCATGTTTTTGGCCGGGTCGAGAATCTGATACTGGTTGACGATGATCAGCTTGCCCCGGGCCAGCAGGTAACTGGAAACCACGACCTGCTTATCCACTTCCCGCCGCCCGCCCGCGCGGCTCACCTGATCCATGACCGCCATGAAGGAAAGGCTGGTGTCGCTGGAGTCGAAAACGCCCAAGGTGTCGATATCGCCAATGCTCATGCTGCCGTCGCCGGCCTTGCCCAGCAGGCGGTTGATCTTCTGTTTGAGGGTCGTTTTCAACTGCTCCTGCGCCTTGGCGACGCCTTTTTTCACCTCCACGAAGTCCTTGACGCTCAGGCTTTTGTCCGCAAACGGGCGCAACGTGGACAAAATGAAATAATTCTCCAGGCGCTGGCCCTGCGGATCCATAAATTTTTTGTGGCTTTCCTCGTCCACATAGAGGGCCAGAATCTGCATGTTTTTGGGGGAAATACCGGCCAAAAACTTGCGCATGCCGAGATAGGGCTCCTTGTCCCCGGCCATATAGCCCTGCGGCACCCTGTAGCTGATGCTCTCGCCGCCGATGGTCAGGGTTTCGGCGTGCGCGGCCACGGACAGCAGCAGGCAGGCGACAAGCGTAAACAGGATTTTCTTCACGAATTCTTCCTTTTCCGCACTGGAGGATATCGGGTAATGTGTGACGCGGGGCGCGACAGGCGCGCCCCGGCTGTTCGTGCCGCCGCTTAGTACTGAATATAGGCCACATGCGTCTGTAAATACTCCATCAGTCCGTGCTTGCCGTCCGCGCCGCCAATGCCGGACTTGCGCCAGCCCGCGTGAAAACCCTGCATGCCCTCGAAATTTTCGCGGTTGACGTAGGTCTCGCCGAACTTGAGGCGGTTGACGGCCTCCAGGGCCAGGGACACGTTGCGCGTGTAGATGGAGGAGGTCAGGCCATACTCGCAGTCATTGGCCAGAGCGATGGCTTCATCGAAATCGCTGAAGGTCAGCATGGGCAGCACCGGCCCGAAGATTTCCTTGCGCACGATTTCCATATCCTGGCGGCAATTGCGCAGCAGCGTGGGCATGTAGAAATAGCCCTTCTTTCTGTCCGCAGGCGCGCCGCCCATGACCGCCTCCGCCCCGTCGGCCCTGGCCCGGCGGACCATGCCTTCGATTTTGGCCAGCTGTTCGGCGTTGATCTGGCTGCACATGTCCGGCGCGGGTTCGTCAAAAGGATCGCCCAGCCGCACGGCTTCAAAAGCTTTGACCAGCTTTTCCGCGAAGGCGTCGGCAATGCTCTCGTGCACATAGACCCGCTCCGCGCAGTTGCAGACCTGGCCGCTGAAGATCGTGCGCGAGGCCGTGACGGCTTTGGCTGCCAGATCCAGATCCGCGTCCGCGCAGACGATGGCCGGAGCCTTGCCGCCCAGTTCGAGAGAAACCTTGGTGATGTTGGCCGCGCCGGCCGCGATGATGCGCTGCCCGGCCTCCACGCTGCCGGTGAGGGAAACCATGTCGGTGAGCGGGCTTTTGGCCAGGGCTTCGCCCAGGCGCGCCCCGCCGCCGGTGACCACGTTCAGCACGCCCTTGGGCAGGTCCAGCCCGGCGGCGATTTTGGCGAATTCCATGACCGTGACCGGGGCCACGCTGCTGGGCTTGATCACCACGGCGCATCCGGCCAGCAGAGCCGGAGCCACCTTGCGGGCCGTGACAAAGAGCGGGAAATTCCAGGGACAGATGCCCGCCACCACGCCGATAGGCTGACGGTAGAGCAGGATATTTTCACGCGGGCGGTCACTCTGGATGATTTCGCCTTCATAAATCCGCGCCCAACCAGCGTAATAGTCGAAATATTCGGCGGTGAAATCCACCTCCACCTGCGCCAGGGGCAGGGTTTTGGCCTGCTCCTCGGCCAGGATGGCGGCCAGTTCCGTGCGCCGCTCGCGGATGCCCCCGGCCAGCTTTTTCAGCGCCGTGGCGCGCGCGGGCGCCGGCAGCGCGGCCCAACCGTCCTGCGCGGCACGCGCCGCCTCCAGCGCGGCACGCGCGTCCTCCGCGCCGCCGTCAGGCACCTGGGCCATGATTTCTCCGCTGGAGGGGTTCTCCACATCAATCATTCCCGTGCCGGGGCGGCTAACCAGTTCGCCGTTGATGAACTGTGCATAGATGCGCATGGGGCTCTCCCTGAAAAAGGTTGGCGGGTACGCCGGGACGGCCGCGCGGCCGCCTCTCCATGTTTGCAAGCATACCTCCAGAGCGGCAAAGCCGTAAAGGCCGTGACCACGGAAAAGAAGAATCTCCCCCGCGCCGCGCCGGAACACGGAGCCGGGGAGATTGCTGCAAACCGGGTCTGCCCGCGCCCGAGGCGCGCCACGCGGCTAGGCCTCGTCGCCCATGCGGAAGTCCACGCGGATCTTGAACAGTTTTGTGGCGGGCAGGTTGAGAATGGCCACGCCGGTGCGCGCGCTGATCTCGTCCAGCACGGCCTGGGCCTCCTCACGCGAGGGGCTGATCAGGGTAAACCAGACGTTGTAGTTGTGCTCGCGCAGATAATTATGGGTCACGCCGGGCCGGGCGTTGACCTCGGCAATGAAGGCGTCCAGCTTGTCTTCGGGCACCTTGGCCGCGCAGAGTGTGGACACGAAACCCAGCTTGGCGGACTGGAAATTGGCCCCCAGGCGACGGATGATCTTGCGGCCGCGCAAGGTCCGCACCCGCTCCAGGGCTTCTTCCTCGGGAATGCCCAGGCGTTGGCCCAGCTCGGCGTACGGCCGCGGCGTCAGGGGAAAATCCGTCTGGATGATGTCCAGCAGCTGCCTGTCCAGACTGTCCATGCGGCTGTCCGCCGGGGGAAGAGCGCCGCCCTCCCCGGCTTTGCGGGTCTGTTTGTTCATAGTGCGGTCCTGTGCGCTGTCTGCCGGGTCGCCGCCCGGATTCAGCGCGTCTTCATTTTCGCGGGCTGATAGGTGCACAGCGGTTCCGGCCCCATGTGGTCCCCGTCCATGCTCTGCGCGCGGGCCCGGCAGCCGCCGCAGACCTTGTGGAACTCGCACGAGCCGCACTTGCCCTTGTAACAGGACTGGTCGCGGAACTGGCGGAAGTATTCGCTCTTGCGCCAGATTTCCGGGAAGGGCGTTTCGCGCACATTGCCGCAGTTGAGTTCCAGATAGCCGCAGGGCTGGACCTGGCCGGTATGGCTGATAAAGCAGAAGCCCGTGCCGCCCAGACAGCCCCTGGTCATGGCGTCCATGCCGAAGGTTTCCGGCGTGACGCGCAGGCCTTCCTCATGCGCGCGCTGGCGCATGATCCGGTAATAGTGCGGCGCGCAGGTGGCCTTGAGATGCATGCTTGTGCCCTTGCGGAAATCATAGAGCCAGTGCAGCACGTCCTCATATTCCTGCGCGGTGATGACCTGATCCGCCAGCCCCGAAGCCCGGCCCATGGGCACCAGCAGAAAGATGTGCCAGGCCGCCGCGCCGATGCGTTCGCAAAGCTCGAAGATTTTCTTGAAGCTGCTCAGGTTGTTGCGCGTCACCGTGGTGTTGATCTGAAAGGGCACACCCGCGTCCTTGAGATGACCGATACCGCGCATGCTGGCCTCGAACGCGCCGGGCACGCCCCGGAAGGCGTCGTGACTTTCCGCGTCGGCCCCGTCAATGGAGATGGAGCAGCGCTCCACCCCGGCTTCCTTGATGCGCCGGGCGTTTTCCGGCGTGATCAGGGTGCCGTTGGGCGAAAAGGCGCAGGTCAGTCCCTTGGCGTGGGTATAGGCCACCAGTTCATAGACGTCCGGCCGGATCATGGGATCGCCGCCGGTGAAAATGATGATGGGATTGCCCACCTGCGGAAAGGTGTCGATGAGCGCCTTGGCCTCGGCCGTGGACAACTCGCCGGGATAGGGCTCGGGATGGGCTTCGGCCCGGCAGTGCTTGCAGGCCAGATTACAGGAGCGGGTCACTTCCCAGGCGATGAGGCGGCAGACCGGGCTGCCGTCCTCCAGCACGCGGGTCGTGCCGGGCGCGCCGCCCGGATGTCCTGTCGTATGGCCGGCCATGGTTCCCGGATGAGCGCCGGAGTGTTGGTCCTGTCCGTGCATCAGCGCGCCAGCCTTTGCCGGAGGATTTCCTCGGCGAAATAGGTGATGAGCATGTCCGCGCCCGCGCGTTTGAGGCCCTGCAGGCTTTCCAGCATGACCGCGCGCTCGTCGATCCAGCCGTTGAGCCCCGCCGCGCGGATCATGGAATATTCGCCGCTGACCTGATAGGCGCAGAGCGGCACGTCCACATGCTCGCGCACCAGACGGATGATGTCGCTGTACGGCCCCGCCGGCTTGACGATGAGCGCGTCCGCGCCCTCGTCCAGGTCTGCGCGGGCTTCGATCAGGGCTTCGCGGGCGTTGCCGGGATCCATCTGATAGGATTTGCGGTCACCGCTGGCCGGGGCGGATTCCGCCGCGTCGCGGAACGGTCCGTAATAGGCTCCGGCATACTTCACGGCATAGGACATGATGGGCAGCTCTTTCAGGCCGCCTTCGTCCAGGGCCGCGCGGATGGCCGCTACCCGCCCGTCCATCATGTCCGAGGGGGCCACCATGTCCGCGCCGGCCGCCGCGTGGCTCACCGCCGTCTTGGCCAGCAGGGGCAGTGTGGGGTCGTTGAGCACAGCGCCGTCGGGCATCAGCACGCCGCAATGGCCGTGGCTCATGTATTCGCAGAGACAGACGTCGGTAATCACGATGAGCCTGGGCCAGCGCTCCTTGAGACGGCGCACGGCCTGCTGCACGATGCCGTCCTCGGCATACGCGCCGCTGGCCTTTTCGTCTTTCTTGGCCGGAATGCCGAAGAGCAGTACAGCCGTCAGGCCCGTATCCACGGCTTTTTCCACCTGCTTTTCCAGCTCGCCCGGCGAAAGCTGGTACTGGCCGGGCATGGAGGCCACTTCTTTGCGGAAAGACCGGTCTTCGGTTTCCACCACAAAGTAGGGCATAATCAGGTCTTCCACCAGTAGAGGCGGAGTTTCGCGCACCAGGGCGCGGAGTTCCGGGGTCCAGCGCAGCCGACGGCCGCGATGAAATGGCGTAGTCATGGCTTTTTCCTTTATATGTAGGCAGCCTTTCTTGTTGTTGACCGCCTTTACGCTAAACCAGCTCTTTTCCGAAGGGGGCTTCGCTCAATACTGAGGGCTAGACCAAAGTATTTTTTCTCACAGGCCGCCATTTTTTGCGGCGCACCGGACGCCAAGGAGTTTTGCCCCGCCCTCAAGGAAAGTGAGCCTTGCGCGCGGGAGTGTACTCCAATGGCACTCGACCAAGCGACAAGACGAGCTTGACGCCGAGGGCGGGCAAAAGAACCGGAGTCCGGCGCGTCGCTATATTCCGATTTCCTCGTCAGTCAGATAACAAGCCGGGTCCTGCGCCCACTCGTCGCCGTAAAAAGCCTCGGCCCTGGCCCGGAAGTTGCCGCCGCAGATGTTCAGATACCGGCATTTGGCGCAACGGCCGCCCACATGGGCCTTTTTGTTCTTGAGCTTGTGCAGCAGTTCGATGGACGGGTCGTCCCAGATCTGCGAGAAGGGCCGCTCCAGCACATTGCCGAAGACGTGTTCACGCCAGAACTGGTCGGCGTGCACCTTGCCGTCCCAGGAAATACAGCCGATGCCCCGGCCCGAATTGTTGCCTTCGTTGTACTGCAAGAGTTCAAAGACTTCCTCGGCCCGTTTGGGGTCCTCGCGCTGCAGGCGCATCCAGACATAGGGGCCGTCGGCGTGGTTGTCCACGGTGAGGATTTCCTTGGGATGGCCCGCGTCGAACAGGGCGCGGGTTTCATCCATGATCAGGTCCAGCACGGCGCGGGTTTCGGCGTGATCCAGATCTTCCTTGATCAGTTCCGAACCGCGTCCCGAATAGACCAGGTGGTAAAAACAGGCGCGCGGCACTTCCAGCTCTTTGAGCAGACGGAAGATGCCGGGGATTTCCGCCACATTGCGCTTGTTGATGGTGAAGCGCAGGCCCACCTTGAGGCCCTCGGCCTGGCAGTTGGCGATGCCTTGCAGGGCTTTTTTGAACGCGCCGGGCACGCAACGGAAATGGTCGTGCACGTCTTCCATGCCGTCCAGGGAAATGCCCACGTAGGACAGGCCCACTTCCTTGAGTTCGCGCGCTTTCTGCGGCGTGATCAGAGTGCCGTTGGTGGAGATCACCGCGCGCATGCCCTTGCCGGTGGCGTGGCTGGCCAGTTCCACCAGATCCTTGCGCACCAGGGGCTCGCCGCCGGAGAAAAGCATCACCGGCGCGCCGAAAGCCGCCAGATCGTCGATCATGGCCTTGGCCTGTTCGGTATTGATGTCGTCCGTGCCGTCCACTTCCACGGCATGGGCGTAGCAATGCACGCACTTCAGGTTGCAGCGCTGGGTCATGTTCCAGACAATGACCGGCTTCTTGTCCTTGGAGAATTGCAGCAGATGCGAGGGCAGTTTGCCGGATTCCCGGCCGTAGCGCAGCGCGTCCGAAGGTTCCACCTGCCCGCAGTACAATTTCGAAATGCCTATCATCAGGATAGTCCTTATTTTTCGATCAGGGTTTTCAGCACGGCAAAGGCTTCGTCCAGACCTTCGGGCCTGGCGCCTCCGGCCTGGGCCAGATCCGGACGGCCGCCGCCCGCGCCGCCGCAGGGCGCGGCCACCTGTTTGATCAGGGCCGGAGCCGTGAATCGGCCGTGCAAATCTTTGGAAACATAGAGCAGCAGGCCCACCTTGCCCTCTTCCACCGTGGCCAGACAGGCCACGCCCGCGCTGGAAAGACGCGAGCGCACGTCGTCCATGACCTCGCGCAACGCCTTGACCGGCACATTGTCCAGGCGCGCGGCCAGCAGGCGCACGCCGTTGACATCCTCGGCCCGGCGCAGCAGGTCCGCGCCCGTGGCGGGCGCGGCCGAGGCCTTTTCCGAGGCCTTGCGCATTTTCTTGACTTCCGTCTGCAAGGCCTGGACGCGCTCGGCCAGCTGGCCGGGTTTGGACTTGAGCATTCCGGCCAGAGCCGCGACCTCGGCGCGCTGCTCCGCGGCCAGGCTGTAGGCGTTCCAGCCGGTGACCGCCTCGATGCGGCGAACGCCCGCGGCCACGCCGGTTTCGGCCACGATCAGGAACGATCCGGCCTGGCCGGTGCGGCAGAGATGCGTGCCGCCGCAGAGTTCCACTGACTCGGGGCTTTCGCCCTCGCGGCCTACGCTCAGCACGCGCACGGTCTCGCCGTATTTCTCGCCGAACAGGGCCATGGCTCCGTCGGCCAGCGCCTGTTCGCGCGGCATTTCGCGCGCGGTCACCGGCAGGTCGGCCAGGATGGCGCGGTTCACGTCGCGCTCCACGGCGGCCAGTTCCTCGGGCGTCAGGGCCGCGATGTGCGAAAAGTCAAAACGCAGGCGCTGCCCGTCCACCAGGGAACCGGCCTGCTTGACGTGGCCGCCCAGCGTCCGGCGCAGGGCCGCGTGCAGCAAATGCGTGCAGGTATGGTTGCGGGCCGTGGCCTGGCGGCTGTCCGCGTCCACGCTGAGGGCCGCCTCCTGTCCCGCGTGCAACTCGCCGCGCAAGACTTCAATTTCATGCACAATGAGGTCCGGCGCGGGCTTGCGGGCGGTCAGCACCCTGGCCTGGCCCGACGCGGCGGAGAGCAGCCCGGCATCGCCCGCCTGACCGCCGGATTCGCCGTAAAACGGCGTTTTTCCCGCCACGGCGAAGCCGGTTTCGCCTTCGCCCAGATGGTCCACGGGCGCGCCTCCGGCGTTCAGCAGAGCCGTGATCGGGCTTGCGGCCGTGAGGCTTTCATAACCCACAAAGACGCTGCGCAGGCCGTCGGCGGCCAGCTTTTTGAAGGTCGCGTCGCCCTGCCCCGCGCCCTGGCCCAGCAGGCCGCCCTTTTTCTGATGCTCGCGGGCGCGCTCGCGCTGTTCGCGCATGTGGGCTTCAAAACCCGGCCCGTCCGCCGTGAAGCCGCGCTTGCCCGCCACGTCCGTGACGATATCCAGGGGGAAGCCGTAGGTATCGTAGAGCTTGAAGCAGAACGCGCCGGGGATGACCGTCTGCCCGGCGGCGCCCAGGCGTTGCAGTTCCTCGTCCAGCAGATGCAGGCCCTTTTCCAGGGTCAGGGAGAAGCGCTGCTCCTCCTCGAACACCGCGCGGTCGATGAAATCCGCGTTTTCCGGCAGGTCGGGGTAGGCTTCGCCCATGACCTCCGTCACCTTGCGGGCCACCTTGTGCATGAATGGCTCGTGCACGCCCATGAGCGTGGCGAAGCGTAGGGCCCGGCGGATCAGACGGCGCAGCACGTAACCCCGGTTCTCGTTGGAAGGCAGCACGCCCTCGGCAATGAGAAAGGCGGCGGAGCGGCTGTGGTCGGCGATGACGCGCAGGGCCGTGTCCACGTCGTTGGTGTCCGGCGCGCTGAAACTGTAGGTCACGCCCGCCAGCCCGGCCGCGTACTGGATGATTTCCTGAAAAAGATCGCAGTCGAAGTTGGATCGCTTGCCCTGGCAGACCGCGGCAATACGCTCCAGGCCCATGCCGGTGTCGATGTTGGGCGCGGCCAGCAGGGCGCGGCTGCCGTCGGCGGCTTGGTCGAACTGGGTGAAGACCAGGTTCCAGATTTCCAGAAAGCGGTCGCAGTCACATTTGCCGATGCCGCAGTCCGGCCCGCAGGACATGTCCTCGCCCTGGTCGATGTAGATTTCGGAACAGGGGCCGCAGGGGCCGGTATCGCCCATGGTCCAGAAATTGTCCTTCTCGCCCATGCGGATGATGCGCGCGTCGGTGAGTCCGGCCACTTCTTTCCAGATTTCGGCGGCCTCGTCGTCTTCGCGGAAAACCGTGACCCAGAGCTTTTCCTTGGGCAGTTGCAGTTCCTCGGTGACGAACTGCCAGGCCCAGGTGATGGCCTCGCGCTTGAAGTAGTCGCCGAAGGAGAAATTGCCCAGCATTTCGAAAAAGGTGTGGTGACGCGCGGTGCGGCCCACGTTTTCCAGGTCGTTGTGCTTGCCGGACACGCGCAGGCATTTCTGGCAGGAGGCCGCGCGGGTGTAGGCGCGCGTCTCCTCGCCCAGAAAGAGCTTTTTGAACTGGACCATGCCCGCGTTGGTGAACAGCAGGCTGGGATCATTGGGCGGGATCAGCGGTCCGGACGGCACGACTTCGTGCCGGTGGCTCAGAAAAAAGTCCAGATAACGACGGCGGATTTCTTGGGCAGTCAGCATACGGGCTCCGTGGCGGGGCTGCCCGGCCAAAGCTGCGGCGGCCGGGGAAAGAATTACGGCCGGGGGAGAGAAGTCCCCGGCCCGGACGGCTACTCGTATTCCGGCGCGGCCGGGATTTCGGCGTCCAGCGGGGAAGCGCCCGCGTCCAGATCTTCGGGGCCGGGCGTGAATTCCTTGGGATGCATGCCCAGAAAATCAATGACCTTGGCCTCGATCTGATTGCGCAGGTCCAGGTTTTCATCCAGAAGGGCGCGCACCTTTTCCCGGCCCTGGCCCAGCTTTTCGGAGCCGAAGGCGAACCAGGAGCCGCTCTGCTCGACGATCTTGGCCTCAATGCCCAGATCCAGCAATTCGCCGGAACGGGAAATGCCCTGACCGTAGAGGATGTCGAAAATGGCGCTGCGGAACGGCGGAGCCACCTTGTTTTTGACCACCTTGACCTTGGTGCGCGAGCCGAAAGACTCTTCCTTGTCCTTGAGGGTCTGGATGCGGCGGATGTCCATGCGCACCGAGGAATAGAACTTGAGCGCGTTGCCGCCGGTGGTGGTCTCCGGGCTGCCGTAGCCCTGTACGCCGATCTTCATGCGGATCTGGTTGATGAAGATCACCGAGGTGCGCGACTTGTGGATGGTGCCGGTGAGGCGGCGCATGGCGTGGGACATGAGGCGGGCGTGGCCGCCCACCTGGGTTTCGCCCATGTCGCCCTCCAGTTCGGCCTGGGGAATCAGGGCCGCCACCGAGTCGATGACCACCAGATCCACCGCGCCGGAACGCACCAGCATGTCCGCGATGTCCAGAGCCTGCTCGCCATAGTCCGGCTGGGAGATAAGCAGGTCGTCGGTATTCACGCCCAGGCGCTTGGCATAGGCCACGTCCAGAGCGTGCTCGGCGTCCACAAAGGCGCAGGTGCCGCCCTGCTTCTGGCACTCGGCGATGATGTGCAGGGTAAGCGTGGTCTTGCCCGAGGATTCGGGGCCGAAAATTTCGGTAATCCGACCGCGCGGGATGCCGCCCACGCCCAAGGCCAGATCCAGGCCGATGGACCCGGTGGGGATCACGGGGATATTGACATGGGCCTCGTCGGACAATTTCATCACCGCGCCCTTGCCGTATTTGCGCTCAATGGTGCCCAGCGCGGTGTTCAGGGCTTCGAGACGGGCATTTTCAGGGCTCAGGGCCGGTTTTTTGGCCATAACTGTTATTGCTCCGGGTAAGAGATATTCAAGCGCATTATCTTAGCAAAGGGCGCAACGCAAGGCAAATGCCCCGGCCGCCCGTGATATGGCATCCTACCTTAACAGAGATAATTATCAATAGCTAAAAACCGGCCGGATCCGGCAAAAGTCTTGCGCTCGGGCGCGTCCTTCGCGTACAAGGCCGGACATGACTGCTTCTCCCGACATAATTGTCCTTTTTTCCGGCGGCCTGGACAGCATTCTGGCCGCCAAGGTGCTGGAAGATCAAGGCCTGCAGGTGCGTTGCCTGCACTGCGTCTCGCCCTTTTTCGGCGATGCGGAGGCCCTGCCGCGCTGGCGGCGGCTGCACGGCCTGGACATCGTCAGCCTGGACGTCAGCACGGATTTCGCGGCCCTGCTGCGCCGTCGGCCCGCGCACGGCTTCGGCAAGGTCATGAATCCCTGCGTGGACTGCAAGATACTGCTGCTGCGGCACGCCCGCCTGTACATGGAAACCGTGGGCGCGCGCCTGCTGGCCACGGGCGAGGTGCTGGGCCAGCGCCCCATGTCCCAGCGGCGCGACACCCTGCACCTGATCCCCCGCGACGCGGACGTGACCGGCCTGCTGTTGCGCCCGCTCTGCGCGCGCCTGCTCCCCCCCGTTCCGGCCGAGGAAAACGGCCTGGTGGACCGCTCGCGCCTGCTGGCCATTTCCGGGCGCGGGCGCGGCGAGCAACTGGCCCTGGCCGCGCATTTCGGCCTGAAGGAAATTCCCACACCCGGCGGCGGCTGCCGCCTGACCGAGCGGGAAAACGCCCGGCGCTACTGGCCCGTGCTGACCCGCCGCGCCGGGGACGGAGACGCGCTCGCGCGGGATTTCGCCCTGGCCAATCTGGGACGGCAGTTCTGGCGGCGTCTGGACGGACGCGATTACTGGCTCGGCGTGGGCCGCAACAATGCGGACAACAAACGGCTGGCCGCCGCAGCCGGACCGGAGGACGCCCTGCTCAGCCTGACCGGCCTGCCCGGCCCTCTGGGCCTGGCCCGCGAGGGCGCGGCCTGGCCGCGTCCCCTGCTGGAGGAAGCCGCCGCCCTGACCGCCTCCTACGCGCCCAAGGCCGTGGCCGCCCAAGGCCTTACCGCCCTGCGCGCGGACTGGCGGGACGGCGGCCAGGACCTGGCCGTGCCGCCGCAACGCGCGGGCACGCTCTGGTCTGAGCCTTCCTGGGAAGAGGTGCGGGCCGAAATCCGGGAAGAGGCCCGCCTCCGGCGGGAAGCGCAATCCCGGTCCGACGCCTGAGCCGCCGGAACAGGGCGCAATCCGCGCGACTCTTCCTCCTCAGAGGCGAAGTCTCTTTACAAATACGGTTTTTACAGCTATACATTCCTATTGCAACCTGAGAGAAGTCTACACGTTGAACCGACGCCGCATGCGCGACGCCCGGTCCGACCGGAGGATATATGGACCACAAAGATCTTGAATTTTTTCGCAAGCTCCTGTCCGACATGCTGGAGGAAGCCCAGCAGAAGGGCGACAGCACCATCGAGGAGTTGACCGACAGCAATGAAGTCTTCGCCGACCCGGCCGACCGGGCCACGGCGGAATCCGACCGCGCCTTCACCCTGCGCATCCGCGACCGCGAACGCCGCCTGATCCGCAAAATCCAGGCCGCCCTGCAACGCATTGATGACGGCACCTACGGCATCTGCGAAGAATGCGGCGACGAGATCAGCATTCCCCGCCTCAAAGCCCGTCCGGTGACGCGCCTGTGCATCAACTGCAAGGCCAAGCAGGAAGAGGATGAACATTTGCGCGGCGACTAGGCATGCGGCCTTTTTTGCCGCCGACGGCATTAAACAGCGCGGTCCGGCTTGGTTGCTTGCTGATCCATGCTCCCGCGCCGTTTATCCTCGGCATGGGTATCAAAGGCTGTAAGCGGCCTTGTCCCAACAGTCTTTAGCCCCGGCGACGACAAAAAATTTTCGCATTTCTCTGAAACCATACATTTTTTCCACTTTTCCCGCCCCCACAGGCGGGATTTTTCATGGTCAATGGCGCGAACGGGTCGGCCGCTGTTGCCGCCGGGTCTGTTCCCCGCTAATCTCATCCACATGGACGCCCATCTTTTCCGCCGCTTCTGTGACACGCTGCTCCCGCTGCTCACCGGCGCGCGCCTGGAAAAACTCCAGGAACCCGCGCCGGGCATGCTGACTCTGACCTTCTACGGCGCGGGCCGTAAGCACCAGCTCTGTCTGCGTTTCGGCCGCAAAGAGCCGTTCTGCTTTCTGACCGGAAACCGGATCAGCGCGGGTCACGCGCCCACAGCCCAGCTCATGCGCCTGCGCAAATACGCGGCGGACCGCCGGACGGCCGCCTGCGTGGCGCAATACTGGCAGCGGCGGCTCTGGCTGCTGCTGGGCAACCCGGCCCCCGCCGAAGCCGGAACCATGCTGACCTGGCTCTTGCTGGACCTGCGCGAGGGGCCGTCCCTGCATTTTCTGGACGCCCAGGCCGAACCGGAAGCGGAAGACGCGCGCTGGCCCGCTCCCGCCGAACTGGCGCAAGCCCGCCGCGACTGGCGGCAGTGGCCCGTGCTCACGCCCGCCCTGCGCCGCAGTCTGGAGCATTTGGAGGAGCCCGAACAATGGGCCTTGCTGGAAGATCTGCGCGCGGGCGGGGGAGATGTTTTTCTATACCGGGGCGCGTCCGGCATACGCGCCATCTCGGCCTGGCCCCTGCCCCCGGCCCTGCGCGGCGAGCTGCGGGAGGAAAGCGGCCCGGACGTTCTTCCCCTGCTGGAACAGGCCGGGCAGAGTCTGGTGCTGGAACGGCTGGCCAGGGACCAGGCCACGGCGGCGGCCCAGCCCCTGACCCGGCGCGGGCGCAAGCTGGAACGCCTGCTGGACAAATTACGGGAGGAGGAAGCCCGGCTGAAGGGCATGTGCGCCGCCCAGGCCGACGCCCTGACCCTGCGGGAAAATCTCTGGCGCTGGCCGCCGGAACTGCGCGCGCCCGGCGTCAGCGTACCGGAAGGGGAGCACGGCCCGGCGCGGGAAATCAGGCTGGATCCGCGCTACACCGTGCGCGAAGCCATGGAACGCCTTTTTCACACGGTCCGGCGCGGGCGGCGCGGTCTGGAACATCTGGCCCTGCGTCGCGCGGCTCTGGAAGCCGAGGCCGCAGCCCTGGAACGCGCGCGCCGGGAGAGCATGGCGGGAGCCGCGGCCGGAAATGCGAAAAACGCTGCGGCTCCCGGCCCGCAAGGGATGGCCGGAACAACTGGTGTCGCCCTGCCCGGCGGCCTGCCCAAAAACGTGCAGCTTTTCATCAGCGAGGACGGCTTCGCCCTGCTGCGCGGACGCGACGCCAAAGGCAATCTGGCGGCGCGCAAGCTGGCCGCGCCCCATGATATCTGGCTGCACGCCGACAACGGGCCGGGCTCGCATGTGATCATCCGCCGAGCCCACGGCGGCCAGCCCGTGCCGGAGCGTACCCTGGACCAGGCGGGCGGCCTGGCCGCCTGCAAAAGCTGGCAGCGCGACGCGGCCAAAGCGCGCATCCTCTATGCCGAGGTGCGCCACGTGAAAGCCCTGCGCAACGCTCCGGCGGGCACCGTGCGGGTGGACAAGGTTTTCGCCTCGCGCGAGGTCCCCGTGGACCACGACCTGGAAATCAGGCTGCTGCCCGGCGCGTAGCGCGCAGCGTCCGGGGAAGCGCCGTATTATTCCGCCTTGCAGACGTCCACCCAGACGCCGCGCGTCACCCGCTCCAGGTCCGCCAGGGAAATTTCCACGGCGTTGTTGGGCGCGCCCGCGGCCGGATAGACCGGGTCGAAACGCTTCAGGCTCGCGTCCAGATAGACGGGCACGCCGTCCGGCAGGGCAAAAGGGCAGACGCCGCCCATGGGGTGGCCCACCAGACTTTCCACGTCCTCGGCCTTGATGAAATGGGCTTTCTCGTGAAAAACGTCCTTGAACTTGCGGTTGTCCAGCCGGGCCGTGCCCATGACCACCAGCACCAGCGGCCCGTCCTTGCCCAGCAGGGAAAGGGTCTTGGCGATGCGCCCCGGCTCGCAGCCGACAGCACGCGCCGCCAGATCCACCGTGGCGCTGGAGACCTCGAACTGGCGGTAGGCCGCGCCCAGGCCGTGCCGCTCCAGAAATTCCCGTACCGCATCCACCCGCATGGCTTCCTCCTCCGAAGTGTCTGGCGGCATGCTCACGTTAAAAACGCATCCACCGCCCCAAGCAATACGCCCTCATCCACGAGTCTACACGATGAAGGCTGAAAGAAGCTGACACTTCCGCCACAACATTTCAATATTTTCAACATCGCAAGACCGTTGAGCATACCGCCACGAGATGGTTTTTCGAGGTATATCAAGGAAAACGAATCCGCTTTGAAGGAGTGTACTCTTCCGGTACTCGACTGAGAAAGCGGGGGAAGTTTGACGCAGAGATAACCGAAAAGACACTCGTGGCGGCATGCTCAGCGGCGGAATATCAGCAGCAAGCCGGCCAGCACCAGGGCAAAACCCGCCAGTCGCCGCCAGCCGAAAGGCGTCACCGGCAGGCCGAACCAGCCGAAATTGTCGATAACAGCCGCCATGACCAGGTTGCCGAAAATCATGGCCAGCACGGTGGTCAGCGCGCCGATGCGCGGCACGGCAATAACGGTGTTCAGCACCATGACCGCGCCCAGAATGCCGCCGATCCACTGCCAGGGCGGCGTTTCCGCCACGCGCGACAACTGGCCCCGTCCGAAAAAGAATACGGCCAGGGCCAGAAAGCACGCGCCGACCGTAAACGAAATCAGGCTGCTTTCCAGCACGCCCACAGTGCGGCTCAAGGCCGCGTTGATCGGCGACTGCATGGCGATCATGCAACCGGCCACCAGCATCAGCAGAATATACAACATAGAGGCTCCGTCCTTTAACGCAATTTCACGTTGAAATTGCTCCGGCGGCTGCGAGAGCAACCGCCCGCCACAAAGGCGTGCGCGCAATGTATTTGCGCAGGTAAGCGCCGAAGTGGGCGTCTTTACACGTTAAAAATATACATTCTTAACGTCAATCTGCTCTCGGGCCTGTTAACACGATAGAATTTTTGTTTGCCTGCAAGGAAGATACACCTGCTTCGCGGGAGTATACTCTTCTGGTACTCGACTGAAAAAGGAGGTGAAATCTGACGCAGCAGGCGGGCAAAAAGGCATAGTGTCAGCAGGACCGAGGACGAGTCTGGTCCAGGGCTGTCTCGAAAAAAAACGGCTTCGTTTCCTGCCACACAAGCGGGTCATTCCGGACCAGGGGGAGCGCTGTCCTCCCGGACAGCGCTCGGTGGAAAAATTTTTTTAAGACGGCTTCTACGGAAGCAGGCCCTCGGGCAGCGGTCCGAACACGGCCTCATAGCGTTCCCGGAAGCGGGCCGGGGTATAGGCATGTTCCTGCGTACCCATTTTTTCCAGGGCGAAGCTGGCGCTCACCGAACCCAGCTTGGCGGCCTCGGGCATGGGCAAGCCGTGCGTGAGGCCTTTGAGCAGACCGGCGCGGTGGGCGTCGCCCGCGCCGGTGGGGTCCGTCACGTTCGCAGGCGGCGCCGGCGGAATGCGCACTTCCGTGCCGTCGGCCCCGCGCACCAGCGCGCCTTCCGCGCCCAGAGTGGTCACCAGCCAGAGCGTGCGGCCCAGAAGCTCGTCCTCGCTCTTGCCCGTGGCCTTGCAGATCATGTTCAGTTCATAGTCGTTGGTGATGCAGGCCAGCGAACCCTCAATAGCCGCCAGCAGATCCGGACCGGAAAGCACGGGCAGCTGCTGGCCGGGATCATAGATGTAGGGTATGCCCTTCTCCTTGTAGAACGAGGGCAGACGGCGCATGTCCTCCACATTGCCGGGCGAGACGATGGCCATGTCATGCTCCGGATCAAGTCCGGGGAACGCGTAGTCGGCGGGCAGGGTCATGGCGCCGGGGTAAAAGCCGGTGATCTGGTTGCTGTTCATGTCCGTGGTGATGTAGCAGAGCGCGGTGAAGATGTCCGCGTCGCGCCGGATGCCGTCAAGCGGCAGGCCCAGTTTGTCCAGGGCTTCGGCATAGGGCACGAAGTCGCGCCCGGCGGCAGCCACTATAACCGGCTTTTCGCCGAGCAACGCCAGGGAATAGGCGATATTGCCCGCGCAGCCGCCGCGCCGCTCGTCCATGCCGTCCACCATGAAGCTGACATTGATCATATGCAGCTTGTCCATCAGGATATGATCCTGAAAATTGCCGGGAAAGGTCATAATGCGGTCAAAGGCCAGAGAACCGGAAACGTAGATGGACATGTTCACCTCACTGTTGCGGATACGCTCTACGGCGCGGACGGCAGGCTGTTTTCCTCAATCCAGCGCAAAAAAGGCTGGTGCCCGGCCTCCAGGGGCAGGGCCACGATACAGGGCACTTCATAGCTGTGCGCGTCACGCACGGCCGCGCAAAAATCCTCGAAAGCCGCCCGGCTGACCTGGGCCAGCAGCAGGCATTCCCCGGCCTCGCGCACCTCGCCTTGCCAGCGGTAGACCGAGCACGCGCCGGGCAGCACATTGACGCCCGCGGCCAGGCGGGTTTCCACCAGCATCCGGGCCAGCGCCAGAGCCTCGGGCTCATCAGGCACGGTGACATACACCAGAAACGACATGCTCCCTCCGGCGCGCGGCGCGGCCTTCGCGCCCGCCACGCGAGGCCAGTTTACACGGCCTTGCCCTGGTGGTCCAGCCGAGCGGCTGGAGCAACAGGACAGGCGCATGGATGGCCCGGCCCTGGCCGGGAGAGGGGCCGCCGGGGGACTCCCCGGCGGCGGGCGCACTACGTGAGGTCTGAGGCGAGATGCGAGGCAATGAGCCGGTACAGCGCGGGCACGTCAATGGGTTTGGCCAGATGACCGTTCATGCCCGCCTCTGTGGCGGCCGCGATGTCTTCATTGAAGGCGTTGGCCGTCATGGCAAGAATGGGGACGTTTTTCGCGCTTGCATGCGCCGAAGCGCGGATTGCCCTGGTCGCCTCGTAGCCGTCCATGACCGGCATCTGCACGTCCATGAGGATCAGCGCATAGCGCCCCGGCTCCGAACTCGTGAATTTTTCCAGGGCTTCCTGGCCGTTTTCGGCGCACTCGACGGCCGCGCCCGTCATTTCAAGAAATTCCTGGGCCACCTCCCGGTTGAACGCGTTATCTTCAACCAACAAAACGCATTTCCCGGAGAAATCATACTGCTCGCCGGAGACCCCGGACCCGGCCTTGGGCGAAATGCGCCGGGTGACTGAAAGCAGGGTGTCATACAGCGTGGAGGCGAAAAACGGTTTGGGGATAAAAGCGTCAACCCCGGCCTCGCGCGCCTGCCGCTCAATAGGCGCCCAGTCGTAGGCGCTGATAATAATGATAAGCGTGTCCGGCCCGACCTCCCGGCGGATGCGCCGCGCGGTTTCCACGCCGTCCATGTCGGGCATCTTCCAGTCAATGAAGCAGACGTCGTAGTCATCGCCGTGCTCGTGCGCCCGCAAGATACATTCCACAGCCTCCCCGCCGCTGAGCACCCAGCGCGTGCGCAGGCCCATTTTTTCCAGCAGGAGCGAAGCATGCTCGCAGGTGCCGCGGTCATCGTCCGCCACCAGCACCTTGAGCGGGTCCAGCCCGGCGAAATCCTGCGGTGTCCGGCGTCCGCTCAGGCCGAAGGGCAGTTCCACAGTGAATTCCGTCCCCTCGCCCTCCCGGCTTTTTACCGTGATGCCGCCACCCATCAGAGAAACAAGGTTTTTGGTAATGGCCATACCGAGTCCCGTGCCCCCGAAGGTTGTGGAGGTGGAGGCCGTGGCCTGTTCAAAGGGACGGTACAGACGGCTGAGGAAAGCCCGGCTCATGCCGATGCCCGTATCGCGGATAATGAAGCGGAAGCGGATGGTATTGTTCTTTTTGTGGAGTTGATGAATTTCCAGCCGGACAGCCCCGCCGGCCGGAGTGAACTTGACTGCGTTGGAGAGAATGTTGAGCAGAATCTGATTGAGACGCAAGACATCCCCGCACAATTCCTCCTCATCGACTTCGGACAGGGATATTTCAAAATTCTGCTCCCGCTCCTGCGCCTGCGGCTGGATAAGATTGACCACGGCCTGAATGGCCATCCGGAAATTGAAAGGCTCGTGCGCGATGGACAATTTGCCGCCCTCAATCTTGGACATGTCGAGCACGTCGTTGATGAGGCCGAGCAGATGGCGCGAAGACTGGGCTATTTTGCCCAGACAGTCCTCCACTCTGGCCGGATCGTCCAGCCTGCTCATGGCAATGGTGGTCATGCCGATAATGGCGTTCATGGGCGTGCGGATTTCGTGCGACATATGAGAGAGAAAATCGCTCTTCGCGGCATTGGCCTTGCGCGCGCTTTCCAGGGCGTCGCTCAGTGTCCGCTGGTAGGCGATGGCGTCGGTCTGGTCGGCCAATACCGTAATATGGCGTTCCAAAGCACCGTTCTGGTAAACGGGATAAACCCGGATTTTGAATTGCCGTCCGTTCACGGCAAAGGCGACGTCCCGTTCAACCGGGCCGCGCAGGCTTCCGTCGTTGAAAACGGTCCGCAACCAGTCAGTTACCTCGCACGGCAGCAGGGAATACAAGGCATTGTTGTCCCGGTACAGCTCATCAGCATCCAGGCCGAGGATGCGTCCACTGTTGGAGCTGATGTATTCAAACTTTTCTTTGCTGCGGGCAATCAAAAAAACTTCGTCTATGTTTTCGGCCAGCAGGTTGAACAGCTTTTCCCGATAGGCGATTTCCCTGTTTTTCTTGCGCTCAAGCCTGTTCGTGAAAACAATCAGCCAGATGAGCAGCCCACCCATCAGCAGGGTAACCAGAATGGAGAAGACTCTTGTCCTGTCCATATCGGCCAGAATCGCCGCGCTTCTGCGATCGGCGGACTTGCCGAAACGGTCCAGCACGCCGTCCAGCGTTTCCAGATACGGAAGCAGCTCACGCCTGTAGTATGCATTGGCCTGATCAAATGTTGCGACTCCGGCGATTTCCCGGACCGCCCGTCTCCGGACCTGCCGGAACTCATGCAGCACCCTTTCCAGAGCGTCCAGATCCTCCTTTTCACCCAGATAGATAGGCTTGATCCTCGCGATGGCATCATCCTGCGCCTTCTCCTGACGGCTCAGTATTTCTTCGAACTTCGCGGGACTCAGGCCAGGCGTGGAGAGCAGGGCGGGCAAGGTGTTCCGCATCTCGTAGATGCGGGCTTTCATCTCCCGGGCTTCGCGCGAAACCAGATATGGGTGCTCATAAAGTCTCGTTGTTGACTCGCCCATCCGGTACATGGCGAAAACCACAAAGGCGACATAGCAGAGCGTGATGACGCAAAGACCCAGCATCCGCAGGTTTCTTGGAGACACGGCGGCGTATTTTCCGCCGAAAACGGCTGTATCGTTCTTTGCGCGCGACTCTGTCGCCGCGCTGTCCGGGAATGCGACGCGAATTTTCATATGCTGATCCCGATCCCACTCCGCCTGTCGGCGCGGTGCGGGTTCATCAGAGGTAAAAGCGTCCGTTGCCCTACGAGCGCAACGCTGCGCAGATATTATTGTAGCTGTCTGTAATCTCCGGCATCATGCTGACGGCTTCATCCCAGTCGCCGTTACGGATGTGCTGTTCCTGTCGCAGCACCAGCTCCCGCATGCTTTCGCAGCCCAGGGCGCCGCAGACGCTTTTCAGCGAATGCGCGGCCACCCCCGCCGCTTCGCGCTCACCGGCGGCAACGGCCGCCAGCAATCGGGCATAACTTTCTTCCGTAAGAAATTTTTGCAGATAGCGCGCCAGCATGGCTTCATTGCCCATAAAACGCTCAAGAGCGACGCTCAATGCGATTCCAGCCTCTTCCAGCCGCGTTTTCCTGTCCTGATCCATTTCTTCAACCTCATTTCCGGGCATCCGTCGCGCCGGTCAGGTAAAGGTTCCGTATCCGGCCTTCAATAGCCTGAAAACACGCCAGAAGCCGGGGATTGAATACGCCGCACGCTCCGCCGCAAATCATGCCGACGGCTTTGTCGAAACTAAAGGCCTCCTTGTACACCCTTTTGCTGACCAGGGCGTCGTAGACGTCGGCAATGGATACAATCTGCGCCCAGAGGGAAATATCGTCGCCCTTGAGTTTGTCCGGATAGCCGCTCCCATCCCAGCGTTCGTGATGATGCCGGGCGATGTCGTAGGCGTAGTCAAAAAAGGGAAGATCCCGCATCTGGGGAATTTGTGCCAGAAGGCGGCATCCTTCGGTGGTATGCGTTTTCATTATTTCAAATTCCTCGGCGGCAAGCCGCCCTGGCTTGTTCAGTATGGCGTCGGGAACGGATATTTTTCCCACATCATGCATGATGGCGGCCAAGGAAATATACTGGATTGTTTCCTCCGAAAAGCCTTCTCCCAGGGAAGAACAGGTCAGAAAGAGCCGGGCTATGTCGTGAATCCGCCGGACATGCTCGCCGGATTCGCCGCTGCGGAACTCAATGGCCGTGGCCAGAGAGGCTATCATCCCCATGTTCAGCTTCAGGATACGCTCGGCCTGCTGCTGTATTTCAGCCTTTTGCCGGTCGACAAGGTCCGCGAAGCGTTCGCGCGCCACAAAAAGTTCAATGACGGAATTGACGCGGCGCTGCACGATATAGGGCGAAATAGGCTTGGGGATGACATCCATCACGCCGAGGTCGTAAGCCTGCTTGATGACGCGCTCGTCCGCTTCGCCCGTAATCAGAAACACGGGAATCCGGCCGACCACCTTCTCTTTGCTGAGTTCAGCCAGCATGGTCATGCCGTCCATCACCGGCATGACCACGTCAAGCAGGATGGCGCAGACGCGTTGCCCGCGCTGCCGGAGCTTCACAAGCCCCTCCCGGCCGTTTTCCGCCATTTCAATGAGATAAGACCCGGCGAAAATATTTGCCAGCAGCGCGCGGTTCATTTCGCTGTCGTCAACAATGAGCACCGTGTCCGGAGCATCCGCCCGGCATCTGAATGAAGTTTCCATACGCCTTTGCTTACGAGTTGCACAGCATGTAACATTTTATATCGTGATTTTCCCCAGGCCCGAAAACGATATACGGCCTAAATATATACCTCACCTTCACTGCAAACCCAATTAAATCTAAAATGCGCAATATAAAAATAAATATGCTAAAAATCGTAATTGATTGCCTTTTTAAATATATTTCTTGTATTCATTAATCGTGTAGAATATGGTTTGAATAAAGCGTTTTAGCAATTTCTTCAAGTGTTCACATATCATAATTTTATCAATACACTTGCTCAAAATCTTAATATCATAAAAAACATAATGTACACTTATATAATTATATTTTTATCTATTATCAGCATGATCTCCTGCTGATCAATGTAGAGGAGAAGCCCGGATGACCCTGCTTATCAAGAGAGAGAGAGAGAGAGAGAGAGAGAGAGAGTATAATATAAGTATTGTTATTGTGATGAATACAGACATGAACGACATACTGCAGACCATGTCCACCGCGACGCTTTGTTTCGTCCTGTTTTTTTCGCTGACGGCGTCACTCGCGCGTGGCGCGACCCCTGATCCCGTTTCCGCGCCCATCCCCTCCCTGCCCTTTCCCGGCGAGGAAACCTTGCGGGACATGCCCATGACGCCCGGCAGCATCCGCGTCGGCTGTCCCACGGACTTTCCGCCCTATGCCTTTCTGGATGAAAAAGGTCGGCTTACAGGCATCTATCCCGAACTCATCACGACCCTGAACCTGCGCCTGAACGGCCTGCTTCAGGCCGTTCCACTGGAAGCAAACTATCCTTCCGGCAATATTCTCGCCCAATGGCCCGTGGAGGCCGTCATGGGCCCCGCGAAAGAACTGCCCGCCGACGCGCGGCTGTCCATGTCCATTTTCCGCTCTCAAGCCGTCTATCTCGGGCCGGAGCGGAGCAACGGCATGCGCCTGCTGCGCAAAAATCCCCTGCTGGCCATCGCCCTGCCCCACACTCCGGCTCTGACCGCCGTCCGCAGCCAGTACTCCAACATGTCCTTCACCTACCGGCGTACTCTGGACGAGGCCGTGCTGGCGGTGCGCGCGGGCGAGGGCGGCCTTATCATCGGCGACGAGCTTTCCGTACTGGCCGGAAAGCGGGCGCTGCCTGACGGTTTCAACGTTCTGGGTCACGTGGGCAGCCAGTACCACGGTATCGGCGTACGTCCGGATTTGGACAACGTGCTGACGCTGCTGGACAACGCGCTGCTCAACCTGCCGCCTCAGGAGCGGGAAAGCATTCTGAACGCGTGGCGCGGCACGGGTCAGGCCCTGCATCTGAGCAGGGCGGAGAAAGTCTGGCTGGCTGCCAATCCCACCATACGCGTGGCCGTATACAGTCGCATGCCGTATGCCGACATGGCCCGGAACAGTTTCGTCGGCATGGCCGCCAGTTATCTGGAACGGCTGGGCCAACAACTGCATGTGACCTTCAGACCCGTGCCTGCGGCGGACAGGCAGACAGCGCTGCAACTTCTTCGGCAGGGCAAGGCGGACATGCTGGCGGCGCTCTCCGTCGTCACAGCGGAAAAGGAAGGTCTGCGGACGACGCGGCCCTGGTTGAACGTCTCCGTGGCCATCGCCTCGCCCCAAGATGCTGTGAAGCCCGACCTGGAAAGCCTCAACGGTCAGAACTTGAGCGTCGTCGGGCACAGCCTGACCGCGGAATGGATCGCGGCCAACAATCCCGGCATCACCCTGCTGCCCGAAGCCGGCGAGGCGGCGACCCTGGACGATGTGGACAGGGGCCGGGCGCAGGCGGCAGCGGGTGAGCTGGACAGCCTCATCCATTACATTCGGCGCGACCGCCTGGACAACATTTCCGTCAGCGGCTTCACGCCCTTCACCCAGAAGCTGGGCTTTGCGGCGCGCGCCGATCTGCCCCTGCTGCAATCGGCTCTGGACAAAGGGCTCGCCGCCATTCCTCCGGCCACGTCCCGACAGATCTACCTGCAATGGGCGCAGGCCGTGGAAGTGCCCTTCATGGACTGGGAAATGTTCTGGCGCTATGCCCTGACCGCGTTGTTCTGCATGCTGGCCATCGTGGGCGTGTTCGCCCATGTGAACCGCAAGCTGCGCCGGGAAATCCGGGAACGGCAGAAGGCCGAAGGCATCCTCAAACTCATTTTTGCGCACATGCCGGCGGCGCTCACGCTCTGCGACGCCCGGGCGCGCTGCATCGACAGCAACCGGGGCGTGGCCGAGGCCTACGGCCTGCGCCAGGAAAACCTCAGCGGCAAAACCTTCACCCAGGCCGGCGAGGAGGCCGCCCTGCCGCTGGCCGCCCTCGTCGAACTGCGCCGCCTGGAATCCGTGGCGGACCAGGCATTCGCAACCCGCCGTTGCCAGGACACCCGGCACGTCAACCCGCTCAATCAGGAGAACGCCTATTTCAACACTTGGTTCATGCCGCTCTTTGACAAGGACGGCAAGCCCGACTGCCTGATCGTGCTCAGCGTGGACATTACCCCCGCCATGCGTCTGGAGCAGGAACTGCGCCGGCGACTGGCCCTGAGCCAGGAAATCATGGATTCCCTGCCCCTGCCAGTGTGCGTGCATGGAAGCGACGGCGCGTTTCTGCTGGTCAACAAAGCCTACGGTGAGTTCATGGGGCTGCCGACGGCGGAACTGCCGGGCAAAACCGTGCAGGACCTGCCCCTGCTGACCCCGGAGCAGCGCGTGCACTATCGGGAGCAGATCGCCGCCCTGCTGGAGGGCGGCGGCAGCGTGCGGGAGGAAACCTTTTTTCTGAGTCCGGACGGCGCCAAACGCACGATTCTGAGCTGTCTGAGCGCTTTCGCCGTGGCCGAGGGCGAAGCGCCGCTGGCGGCGGGAGCCATTGTGGACATCAGCGAACGCAAAGCCCTGGAAGAAGACCTGCGCGCAGCCCTGAACAAGGCCGATAAGGCCTCCCAGGCCAAAAGCTGTTTTCTGGCCCACATGAGTCATGAACTGCGCACGCCCATGAACGGCATTCTGGGGCTGAGCGAACTGCTGCTGCATGAGGATCTCACGCTCAGGCAGCGGGATTTTCTGGAAAAAATCCATTTCTCCGCCCGCATTCTGGTCCGGATCATCGGCAATATCCTGGAATTTTCCCGCCTGCAGAGCGACGCGCTGTATCTGAACGAATCGGTCTTTGATCTGCGCGAGGTGCTGGATTCGGTGCAGGCGGCGCTGGCCCCGGGCAGCCGCGCCAAAGGCCTCTCGCTCCGGTACAGTATCGCTCCGGACACGCCCTGCCTCTTGCTCGGCGACGGCGCCCGCCTCAGTCAGGTGCTGCTGGCCCTGGCCGGCAATGCCGTCAAATTCACGGAACAGGGCGGCGTCCGCATCCAGGCCGCTCTGGCGGAAAGGCGCGACGCGCAGGCCCTGCTGAGCTTCGAGGTCTGCGACAGCGGCATTGGTCTGGCTGGGGACGATCCGGCGCGGCTCTTCGAACCCTTTGCCCAGGGAGACGCGGGCATCCGCCGACGGCACGGCGGCGCGGGGCTGGGCCTGACCATCGCGCGCAAGCTGGTGGAAGCCATGCACGGCGAAATCAGTTGTGAAAGCGCGCCAGGCCGGGGTTCCCGCTTCAGTTTTACCGCCCAGTTCGATCTGGCCCGGACGCCGGACGCGGCGGAGGAGGAAGACGCGCCCGCCGGCAAAAGCGAAGAAAGGGAAGAAGATGCGGCCCTGAGCGCCATGTCTCCGGTCATCAAGGGCAGGCGCATCCTGCTGGCCGAGGACAATGCCGTCAATCAGTTGGTGGCGCGGGAACAGCTCACGGCCCTGGGCGCACAGGTGGACACGGCGGATGACGGCCTGGAGGCTGTGGAAAAAGCCCGCCGGAACAGCTATGACTGTATTATCATGGACATTCAGATGCCTCGCATGGACGGGCTCACGGCCACGCGCATGCTTCGGGACGATCCGGCCTTCAACGTGCCGGTGGTGGCGCTGACCGCGCACGCCCTGGAAGAGGACGTGCGGAAAAGCCTGGACGCGGGCATGGCCGCCCATCTGGCGAAACCCGTCGATCCGGCGGAACTGAGCGATGTGCTCTCACGTCTGCTGGAACACGATTGAGGTAGGGCGCTGCCAAGACAGACTCATCTAAAAAATCTTTATTTATTGACTAGATAGCTCAGCAGCGAACAAAAAGGGGCAAAGCCATCTTTGCTCCGCCGGAGCGAAGCGCATGCGGATGACTGGAGAGCAGAGATGTACTCAAGTACGTGAACAGCAAAAGCGCCGGATGACGCCGTCAGCGCCGAAAAGGCTGGTTTTGACGGATAATCACGATAAATAACAGACCGGTAAAACAAAAATTAGATGCGTCTGTCCTGAGGGCGCTGCCGAAGCGCCTTGCGGGCCGCAGCCGCCTGTGGCATAGCTGGGAGATGACAAAAACAGCGGAGTCCCGCCCGGCGCGGGCGCAAAAAGTTCTGGCCGCCCTTCAGGCCCGCTATCCCCGGCCCGAAACCCATCTCAACTCCCGCAACGCCTGGGAGTTGCTGGTGGCCACGGTGCTGGCCGCCCAGTGCACCGACGCGCGGGTCAACACCATCACGCCGGAACTTTTCCGGCGCTGGCCCGGCCCGGCGGAACTGGCGTGCGCCACGCAGGAAGAACTGGAAGAGGTCATCCATTCCGCGGGCTTTTACCACAGCAAGGCCAAAAATCTTCTGGGCGCGGCCCGCCGCGTGCGGGACCATTTTGACGGCCAGGTGCCCCGGGCTCTGGAACATCTGGTGACCCTGCCGGGAGTGGCCCGCAAAACCGCCAACGTGGTTCTGTTCGGCGCTTTCGGCATCAACGAGGGGCTGGCCGTGGACACCCACGTGAAACGGATCAGCCACCGGCTGGGCCTCACGGACCAGACCGACCCCGTGGCCGTGGAGCGGGATCTGATGGAACTTTTTCCACAAAAGGAATGGGGCGACGTCAACCACCGCATGGTCTGGTTCGGGCGGGATGTCTGCCACGCCCGCAAGCCATGTTGTGAAGCGTGCGAAATGGCGGCCTTCTGCCCACGCCTGGAGCCGCCCAAAGAACCGGGCCGCGCCGCGGCAAAACCGGCCGGGCGCCCGGTCGGCGCGCGCCGCTGAGGCTTTTCGGAAATTTCGCGGATATTTCCCCACCCGCCTTAAGGAAAGCGGACGGCGGCCGATAAGGTTCATTGACGCCGCTCCAGCCACAGGACGAGGACTGCCATGACCCAAAACAGCTTGCTCAACGTCAATAACAATGAGCTCGAAATCATAGAATTTCTCATTGATGAGAGGCTGCCCGACGGCGGCACCTACAGCGGCCACTACGGCATCAACGTGGCCAAGGTGCTGGAAATCATCCGGCTGCCCAGCGTGACCAGCGTGCCCAGCAAGCACGACGCCTCGGTGCTCGGCACTTTCAATCTGCGCGGCAAGGTGCTGCCCATCCTGAATCTGGCGGCCTGGCTCGGCAAGGAAATGGCCTCCGAAGAAAACAACAAGGTCATCGTCACGGAATTCAGCGGCGTGCAGGCGGCCTTTCTGGTTTCTTCGGTGACCAGCATCCACCGGATGACCTGGGACCGCATCGAACCGCCCAACCAGTACGTGCAGGCCTACTCGCGCGAAAGCATCACCGGCGTGCTGCGCATCCAGGACCGGGTGCTCTTCGTTCTGGATATGGAAAAGATCCTGGCCAGCCTGGACAGCACCCTGGACATGTCCCAGGTGGAGGTGGACACCACCCCGGTGGAAGGCGCGGGCGAATTTCACCTGCTGGTGGCCGACGACTCCAGTTCGTTGCGCCACATCATCAAGTCTTCGCTGGAAAAATCCGGTTTCCAGGTCACGGCGGTGGGCAGCGGCCGGGAAGCTTGGGATTATCTCACGCAACTGCGCAATGAGGCCCAATCCAAGCAGATGGAGCTCACCGATATGGTGCATCTGGTCATTTCCGACATTGAAATGCCGGAGATGGACGGCCACGCGCTGACGCTCAAAATCCGCGAGACGCCGGGCATGCAGCAGTTGCCGGTGATCCTCTTTTCCTCCCTGATCACCGAAGCACTGCACGACAAGGGCGTCAAGGTGGGCGCGGACCGTCAGGTTTCCAAACCCGATCTGCCCGGCCTGAGCAAAATCATCCGCGAACTGATCGCCGAAAAACTGCACAAGTGATTGCGCCGATCAGCTGACAACGGCGGCAGTTACAACAGCTCCCCTCCATTTTCGACTGCGCTTCAAGCAGCCCGCATTTGCAATGCGGGCTGCTTCGGCGTCAACGCACGCCGCCCTGCACGTCTGAAAACAAGTCGCTTTCAGCCGATCGCGAGCAGGCGGGACCGCATTCCCGCAACGGATCAAGGGCGCCGCAGGCTTTAAAATCAGGGACAAGGTAAAAACAAATCCGCCCGGTCGGGCCGCCGGGCCTTCTGGCAGTCTTTTTGCATTCAAACCCGGCATGGATGTCTTCAACTACGATCCGGCGGCAGTGCTGAGCCTGCTGCTCACCATCATGCGGGTGAGCATCGTCATGTTCATGCTGCCGGTCTTTTCCACCAACAATATTCCCATCCCGGTCAAGGCGGCGATCACCATCGTCTTTTCACTGGGAGTGTGGCCGCATTTGGCCCTGTCCGGCGCGGCCATGCCCGCCCATCCCTTTGACGTGGCGCTGATGCTGCTGGGCGAAGTTGTGCTGGGCTTGGTGCTTGGCATGGCCGTCAATTTTCTGTTCATGGGCATCCAGGCTGGAGGCGAACTGCTGGGCTTTCAGATGGGCTTCACTATGATCAACTTTGCGGACCCGCTCACCGGCAATCAGACCGGAGCCACGGCCTTTTTTCTCTGGATGGTTTCTCTGCTGGTCTTTCTGGCCCTGGACGGGCATCTGTACATGCTCAAGGGCTTTGCCGCCTCCTTCGCCCTGGTGCCGCCCGGCGGCCTGTTCATCGGTGAAAACCTGCTCTGGCAGGTGCTGCACTTGGCGGCACAGGTCTTCGTGCTGGCGCTGAAAATCGCCGCGCCCGTCATGGTGGCCCTGTTCATGGTGGAAGTGGCTCTGGCCCTGGTGGCCCGCACCTCGCCGCAGATCCACATCATGGAGTTCGGCTTTCCCATCAAGATCGGCGTGGGATTTTTCTTTGTGGGCCTGCTGCTGGTGGTCATGGCCGACCATGTGGAACAGTTCATCAGCGGCATGGACGCCCTGTTCACCAATCTGCTGCGCGGCATGAGCCCTCTGTATCAGTAAACGGCTTGCACCCGAGCGATATCCGGCGCATTTTTACCTTTAGTCGAATTATTCATTTGCCTCGCGGAAGCAGGCGAAGTATACTGTTTTCAACCTATTGAAACCTTTCATATTTTACGATTTTTCATTACATATCACGATATACTGTCAGTTAAGAATCAAATTTCTGCCGAGTCATAAAATATAAATTTTGATTACCTCTTAAGGTAAAAACTTTGCGTATATCGCTTATTATCATGCACGCGTATACGGCTGTTGATTTTGCGTGCTGCCACCGGAGTCTGAGGGAGCCGGCATGAGCCAATACGAGAATGAGCGGGAACAACTGCTGGATGTATTCGGCGAATTTCTTTATGTGGCGGATGTTCATACCTATGAACTGCTTTACATGAATGAGCGCGGCCTCAATCTCCTCAATCTCGACCCGAAAAACTACAAATATAAAAAATGTTATGAAGTCATTCAGGGATCTGACTCCCCATGCTCTTTCTGCACCAATAAGTATCTCAGCTATGATCATGTATACATGTGGGAATATAAAAATCCTTATTTAGGGCGTCATTTTTCCATACATGACAAACTGATCGACTGGCAGGGTCGCAAATCACGTATTGAACTTTCTTTCGATATCACGGATTTCAAATATAAAGTACAGACGCTTGAAAACAAGATAGAATCCATAGTCGAAAGCATACCCGGCGGCATCTGCCAGATGGCCGATGACGGCCACCTGAGCATCCTCTGGCACAATGACGCCTTTCTCAAAATTATCGGCTACACGCGGGAACAGTTCAAGGCCGAATTGAACGGCACGGCGGACTATGTTCTCCCTGAGGACATGGCCACACTGGCTGAAGCGCTTGAAAAAACAAAGCGGACCCGCCAGACCCAGCTTCTCGAAATGCGCATCCGGCGGCGGGACGGCGAAAGCCGCACCCTGCTGACCAGCGTCGGCTACAGCCATGCCGCCGAAAACGCGGCCTGCCCGGTCTATTACAATGTCCTCGTCGACATCACCGAATACAAACGCCTGCTGGAGCGGAACGAGCGGCAGGTCAAAGACGCCCTGCTGGCCAAGGCCCGGGCGGCCAGCGAGTCCAAAAGCCGCTTCCTGTCCCGCATGTCGCACGAACTGCGCACGCCGCTGAACGCCGTCATCGGCATGAACCGTCTGGCCATCCACGGACGGAACGACGCCAAGGTCCTGCAAAACTGCCATGCGAAAATAGAAGCCGCGGCCCAGTACCTGCTTTCGCTCATCAACGACGTGCTGGACTTTTCCCGCATTGAAAACGGCAAGCTGCAACTCTCCATCCAGCCATTTTCGCTTCCGGCGCTCCTCTATGATCTTTACGATCTTTTCGCCAATGAGGCGGCCCAAAAATCCCTGATCTTCTCCCTGTATGCCGAACCGTTTGAAGAGGAACTCTTTAACGGCGACGCGCTCCATCTGAAACAGATCTGCGTGAACCTGCTGTCCAATGCCTTCAAATTCACCGGCGAACACGGGCACGTCAGTCTGACAGTACGCAAACTGACGGCCAGAGGCCGGACGAGCGTGCTGGAATTTACCGTTTCGGATACCGGCATCGGCATCTCCCCCGACGGCCTGACGCGCATTTTCAACATGTTCGAGCAGGAAAGCAGCACCGTCACCCACCGCTACGGCGGTTCCGGCCTAGGGCTTTCCATCAGCAAAGCCTTGGCTGAACTCATGGACGGCAGCATTACCGCCAAAAGCAGGGAACGCCAGGGAAGCTCCTTTATCGTTATCCTGCCCCTCGAGACCGCGCCGGACCAGGCGACGCCGGATAGGACGGATGTGGCGGACCTCTGCTCACGCGTGCTGGTGGTCGACGGCCGGAGGGACGGCGGCGCGGCGAGCCGCATACTCAACGCCGCACGCATCAAGACGGCGTGCGCCACGGACGTTTCCGAAGCCATCCGCCTGCTGGACGCCTCCATCACGGAGCACGCGCCGTTTGACGCCGTTCTGCCCGGCGCGGACAGGCTCAGGGAGCATCTCCGCGAACGGCCGGAACTGGCGGATGTCCGTCTGGCTCTGACCGGCATGCCGTTGCCCGATCCGGAAATGATGGAAGACAACACGACCGGCTTCATCCGCAAGCCTTTTTTCCGTTCGGTTCTCCTGGATGGCCTGCGGGAACTCCGCGAAGGCGCGCCCAAGGCCGCGCCCTTGGAGCAACCCATTGACTTCACGGGAAAGCGCCTTCTCCTGGTCGAAGACAACGAGCTCAATATGGAAATCGCGCATGAACAGCTCAAGGCCCGCGGCTTCAGCGTCGAACTCGCCCGCGACGGACAAGAGGCTCTGGAACTCTTCGCCGCCAGCGGACCGCGCTATTTTGACGCCATCCTCATGGATGTGCTCATGCCGGTCATGGACGGTCTGACGGCGACCCGGAAAATCCGCCGCCTGCAACGCGACGACGCGCACACGATCCCCATCATCGCCCTTTCCGCCAACGCCTTTGCGGAAGACCACCAGAAGTCCCTGGACAGCGGCATGAACGCCCACATCAGCAAGCCTCTGGAAATTGACACCCTGTGCGAACTGCTCCAGAACTGTTTCAACAAGCGCTCCGCAACGGACGTTTGAAACCGGCGGCACGGTTCGCGACGTAATAAAGAAGCCCGGTCCGTCATTGACGGACCGGGCTTCAAGCGTGATGACAAACCCCGCTTGGCGGCGTTTGCGCCGCCGTCGGCCCGTTTTCAAGAAAACTCGCCGGGCGGAAAGGCACGAAAATCAGTCGGCTAACGGCGCAGCAAAGCTGCGACCCGCTCCTGATTTTCGGGCTGCAGACAATACGCCAAAGCGTTTCAAAGCGAATCTATGCCTGGGCGGGCCGCGCCAACCTGGCCAACGTCTCCTCCCGGCCCAGGAACGCCATGATCTCATTGAGATGCGAACCGCCCATGAAACCCATCAGGGCCGTGCGCAGGGGCGGAGCCACGTCCTTGAACTTCAGACCATTGTCCGCCACATAGGCGTTAAGCGCGGCTTCCAGAGCCTCGGCGCTGAAGGGCTCGCAGGCCTTGAAAATTTCGGCCAGGGCGCGCAGATGGGTCTTGCCCGCGTCCGTGAAATGTTTGGCCGCGTCCTTTTCCACGTAGACCAGCTCGGCGGCGGACACCAGCAGGGGCCGGAAACTTTCGGCCAGGGCCTTGAGGTTGTTGGCCCGCTCGCGGAACATGACGCAAAGCGACTCCAGACGCTCCCGTGGCACATCGCCCAAACCGGCCTCCAGCACAAAGGGCTCCACCAGCCCGGCCAGCTGGTCCAGCGGCAGTTCGCGCATGAAGTGGGCGTTGCACCACTCCAGCTTGGCCGGGTCAAAGGCCGCGGCCGCCGGGTTGAGATTGCCGCCGTCGAAATATTGCACCAGTTCGTCCAGGCTGAACAGCTCCTGATTGCCGTGGGACCAGCCCAGACGCACCAGATAGCTGACCAGGGCCTGCGGCAGCAGGCCGTCCTTCTGGTATTCGATGACCGCCCGCGCGCCGTGGCGCTTGGAGAGCTTCTGACGGTCCGGCCCAAGAATCATGGGCACGTGGCCGAAGCGCGGCACGGGCAGATCCAGGGCCTGATAAATCAGAATCTGGCGCGGCGTGTTGGAAACATGGTCGTCACCCCGGATCACGTGGGTGATGCCCATTTCGTGGTCGTCCACCACCACGGCCATATTGTAGGTGGGCATGCCGTCGGCGCGACGGATGACCATGTCGTCCAGTTCGCTCACATCCACGGCGATTTTACCCTTGACCATGTCGTCAAAGACCACCTTGCCCGTGAGCGGCGTCTTGAGACGCACGCAACGCCCTTCGCCGGGTCCCAGATCGCGCGTGCGGCAATGGCCGTTGTAGCGCGGCTTGAGGCCTTGCTGACGGGCCTCTTCGCGCATGGCCTCCACCTCTTCGGGCGTACAGGAACACCAATAGGCGTGCCCACTTTCCAGCAGCTTGTCCACATAGCTGTTGTAGATATCCGCGCGTTGCGTCTGGTAGGTGAGTTCGCCGTCCCAGTCCAGACCCAGCCAGCGCATGGAGGCCAGAATGGAATCCGTGTATTCCTGTTTGGAACGGAGCAGGTCCGTGTCCTCAATGCGCAGGTGAAAACGGCCGCCGGAATGACGGGCCAGAAGCCAGCAGAAAATGGCGGTGCGCGCGCCGCCGATGTGCAGATGCCCGGTGGGACTGGGCGCGAAACGGGTGACAACTTCCGACATACTATGCTTTCCTTGAAGAGAGAATGTAGGGCGGGCTTACGCGCAAGCGCGCGGCCCTGTCAAGGCGCGGCCCGGATTACAGCAGGGCAGACGCATCTGATTTCAACTTTTGCCGGCCTCTTTTTGTCCGTTGCCCGAGCTATCCAGTCAATAACATAAAGGTTGTTGGATACATCTGCTCTACGGATCACAGTTCTCCTGGCCGCCGCCGGGCGTGGATTGTGAGCATCCGGGTCAGTTCATTCACATCGACGGGCTTGGTCAGATGCCCGTCCATGCCGGCGGCCAGGCTGCGCTCCGCGTCGCCGCGCATGGCATAGGCCGTCATGGCGATGATCGGAATCTCCGCCGCGCCGGGCAGGCCGCTGGCGCGGATCTCGCCGGTGGCCGTGTAACCGTCCATGACCGGCATCTGTACATCCATGAGAATAAGATCAATATCCGCGTGCCGGGCGCGCCAGATATCCAGTGCCTCCCGGCCGTTGACCGCCGGAATGCAGCTTGCGCCCATGCCGTCCAGCAGGGCTTCCATGATTTCGCGGTTGATGTCGCCGTCTTCGGCCACGAGCACGCGCAGCCCCTTGATGCAACGGAGGTCTTCCGGACCGCCGTCGGCGTCGGCCACGGACGTTTCTCCGTCGGCCACGCGGAACGGCAGTTCCACATAGAATACGCTGCCCTTGCCTTCCTCGCTTTCCACGGCAATGGAACCGCCCATCAGCGCGGCGAGACGGCTGCAGAGGGCCAGGCCCAACCCCGTGCCCCCGAACCGGCGGGTGATGGAAGTATCCGCCTGGGAAAACGGCTTGAAAATCCGGGCCTGCTCCTCGGGGCTCATGCCGATGCCCTCGTCACTGACGCTGCAACGCAGGCGCACCGTATCCACGGTGCGGCACAACAGATCCAGGCTGATGCGCACGGTGCCCCGGTTGGAAAATTTCACCGCGTTGCTGCCCAGGTTGAGCAGTATCTGGCGCAGACGCAGGGCGTCGCCCGAGAGCATGGGTGGAATGTCCGGATCAATGCGGGTTTCCAGGCGGAGCTTTTTGACCTGGGCCTTGGCCTGAAGCAGCGTCAGCACGGCCTCGATTTCCTGTGCGGGCTGGAAGGGCAGGTTTTCCAGCTCCATGTGATCGGCCTCGATCTTGGAAAAATCCAGCAGATCGTTGCTGATGTCCAGCAGGGACACGCAGGTGGTGTGGATTTTTTCGATGTAATCCCGCTGCTGCGGCGTGAGGTCGGTATTCAGGGCCAGGTAGGCCATACCCATGATGCCGTTCATGGGCGTGCGGATTTCGTGGCTCATATTGGCCAGAAAAATGCTTTTGGCGGCATTGGCCGCTTCGGCCTCTTCCTTGGCTTCACGCAACACGCGCTCGTGCAGGCGGTGCTCGGTCACGTCGTCGGTATAGCCCGCGATGCGGCAATGCTCCCCGGAACCCATGACCTCATAGGCCAGCTTGAGCCAGTGCAGACCCAGCCGGGGATGCCGCACGCGCACCTCGGTGTGTTCCTGCCGTCCCTCCGTCCAGTCTTCACGGCGACACAGAGCCCGCCAGACCGGACGGTCCTCGGGCACAAGGCGCTCTTCCACCGCGTCCACGCGCTCTTCAGCGGAAAGATCCTCCGGCAGATCCAGCTGGCCGCAAAAAATGTCGTTGCCCGTGAGTTCCAGACTTCCCTCGCTGTAGCGCAGTTCAAATACGCCGAGCCGCCCCAGTCGGCAGGCCAGGGACAGCCGCGACAGGCTTTCCCGCAGGGACTGATGTATGGCCTGGATCTCACTGACGTCCTGGTGATAGCCGGTTATCCTCACCAGGGAGTCCCCGTCGGGGGAAATGCGGCGGCCGCCGCAACGCACGAAAATCGTGCCCCAATGCGGGTGGTGGTAAGGGTAACGCACTTCGTGCATCTGGGTATCGGCCAGAAACTGCTCCACCACCTCATTGACGTCGTCGTCGCAGCTCTTGTCCACCCGGCTGCGCCAGAAGGTGAAACATTCCTCGGGCGACGGATGCGCGTCCAGCCCCAGCAGACGCAGCATGGGCGCGTTGGCCAGCATGGAACAACGCCCTTCGCGGGTGTCGATCATGATCACCCACAGGCCGGTGTTGGCGGCATCCATGGCTTCCTGCATCCAGGAATGTTCTTTGAGCAGGTCCTGCCGGGATGAGTCTTGGGGCATGTAAACTCCGGGAAGATACAATTCCTCTTTTTTTACCTTGTTTACCGGCGCAAGGCAATGGCGGACGCGGCGGACTTGCGCCCGGCGGCCGCGAATGCTAATTTTCGCTCCTCGCGGCATGCGCCGCAACGCTTTCAAACCTTGCACTTTCGGGGAACAGCCATGACACAGCCCACAGTGGTCATCAAATACGGCGGCCACGCCATGGACAAACCGGAGCTGAGCGAAGCCTTCGCCACGGATCTGGCCCATCTCGCCGGACAGGGCATGCGCCTTGTGGTGGTGCACGGCGGCGGGCCGCAGATCAGCGCCCTGCTTACGCGGCTTCAGATCGAAAGCCGCTTTGTGGACGGCCTGCGCGTGACCGACGAAGCCACTATGCGGGCGGTGGAAATGGTGCTCTGCGGCCAGGTCAACAAGGCGGTGGTCAGCGCTTTCGCCCGGCACGGCGCGCGCGCGGCGGGCATTTCGGGCCGCGACGGCGGTTTGCTGCGCGCCCGGCCCAAAAATCCGGCTCTGGGCCTGGTGGGTGAGGTCACGGCTGTGGACCCGGCCCTGCCCCGCTGCCTGCTGGAGGCCGGTTTTGTGCCGGTAGTGGCGCCCGTGGCCTCGGGCCCGGACGGCGAAGCCCTGAACATCAATGCCGATACCGCGGCCGGAGCCCTGGCCGGAGCCCTGGCGGCCGAGTATTTTGTGCTGATTTCCGATGTGCCGGGCGTGCTGAACGCCGACGGCCGCCTGATTCCCGGTCTGAACAGGGCGGAAATAACCCGCCTGAAAGAAGACGGCGTCATCAGCGGCGGCATGATCCCCAAGGTGGAAGCCTGCCTGAACGCCCTGGACGCGGGCTGCTCGCGCGCCCTGATTCTGGACGGCCGCGCCCAGTCCAGCCTGCGGCGCTATCTGCTGGACGACGCGCCGCTGGGCACCGTGATCGTGCGCTGAGGAAGCGGCTTCCTCAGGATTGCGCCGGGTCTTGGTGGTGAATCCACCAGTCTTTTTCCACCTGGCCGTACCACCAGCGGTTGGGGTCCGTGCGCAGGATGGCCTCGGCCAGTTCGCGGGCCAGGGGCGTCCGCAGCCGCTTGAGCGCGCTGTCCAGCCATTCTTCGGCAAAGGCGTTGCCCTTGCCGAGTTCCACGTGCAGGTTGCAGATCAGGTCCAGTTGATCCGCATCGTGGGCCAGCGCGGCCTCCGGGCTTTGTTCTTCCGCCAGTTCATCCCAGAAACCGAGCACGTCCTCCGCCAGTCCGGTGCCCCGCGTGGCATCTTCCAGGGCCTGCCGCGCGCGGCACTGGTTGTAGCGATGATTGACGTAATTGAAATCGCCGGTGCGGGCCTCGTGCAGATCGTGGAACAGGCAGAGAAAGGTCACCCGCGCCGGGTCCGCCCCGGCCAGCCGCGCCAGGGCGTAGCCCAGCACGCTGACGCGGTAGGAGTGCTCGGCCACGTTTTCCCGGCCCGAGCCCAGAAAGGCGTAGCCGCTGCGCGGCGTATGCCGCAGCATGCCCACCTCGTTACAGAAGTCCGCCAGCCGTCCGAGCTGTTCCAGCGGCAGTTTTACTTTTTTTTCAGCCATAGCACCTTCATCTGTTCTTCACGTATTCAAGGCAAACGAGCGGCGCGCCGCGACGTTTAACGCGACTGGCGGCAAAAAGAACATGGCCTCATTCAAGGCCGTACTTGCGCAGCTTGTTGTGCAGGGTCGCCCGGGTAATGCCCAGACGCCGGGCGGCCTCGCTCTTGTTGTCGCCGGTCTGGCGCAGGGTTTCCTCAATAGCCCGGCGCTCCACCGTATCCAGAGACAATCCGGCCAGGGAAATATCGCCTTCGGGCACGGCGTCCGCCGTCTCCGCCGGAGAGGCGTCAACCACGTTGGCGGGCAGTTCGCGGCCTGTAATCAAGTCGCCGTTGCAGAGAATCACGGCCCGTTCCACGGCGTTTTCCAGCTCGCGCACATTGCCGGGCCAGGAATAGCGCAGCATGCTGTCCAGGGCCTGCGGCGCGAAGCCCTTGATGGTCTTGCGGTTGCGCTCGGCGAAACGCTGGAGGAAATGCGCGGCCAGCAGGGGAATGTCCTCGCTGCGCCGGCACAGGGACGGCACTTCGATGCTGATGACGTTGAGCCGGAAATAAAGATCCTCGCGGAAACGTTTTTCCGCCGCCTCGCGGCGCAGATCACGGTTGGTGGCGGCCAGCACGCGCACGTCCACGTTGATGGGCGCATCCGAACCCACCCGCTGCACCTCGCCCTGTTGCAGGGCGCGCAGCAGCTTGGCCTGAAGCGGCAACGGCATTTCACCGATTTCATCCAGAAACAGCGTGCCGCCGTCGGCCTGCATGAAGCGCCCCTCGCGCCGCCGGTCCGCGCCGGTAAACGAGCCTTTCTCATGGCCGAAGAGCTCGGACTCCAGCAGATTTTCCGCCAGAGCCGCGCAGTTCACGGTCACCAGCGGCTTGTCGGCCCGGGCGCTGCCCTCGTGCAGGGCGCGGGCCACCAGCTCCTTGCCGGTGCCCGATTCACCGGTGATCAGCACGGTGGCTTCAGTGGGGGCCACCGTGCTGATGATCTGCAACATGTCCTTGATCGCCTGGCTGCGGCCCAGAATATCCGGACGGGCCGCGGCGTCGGTGAGCTGGCGGCGCAGTTCGCGGTTTTCCACACTCAGGCGGGAATGCTCGATGGCCTGTTCCAGGGTGTGCTTGAGGGCCTCGAAATCCAGCGGCTTGACCAGATAGTCATACGCGCCCAGACGCAGGGCCTCCACAGCGGTTTCCACCGAGGAATAGGCCGTCATCAGGACCACCGGCAAGGCCGGATTATATTCAAGAATGCCTTTGAGGGCGTGGATGCCGTCCATCCGCGCCATGCGCACGTCGGTCAGCACCACGTCAAAGGCTTTTTCACGCACCAGAGCCACGGCTTCGTCGCCGTCGGCGGCTTCATCCACCGTGTATCCCCAGGAACGGAGCATGGTCCTGAGCATGCCGCGATGGGCATCGTCGTCATCGACTACCAGAATGCCGTTATTCACCCTTGCCACTCCTTATGCATTATATGCGGATACGCCGACCGTGGGGGACGGCGCTTAACTTTTTTTCCGTCCCCGGCGCTGATAGCGCAGTTCCGGGAATTCCTCTTTGGGAGCCAGCGGCAGCCAGACGCGGAAAATGGTTTCCCCGCGGCCGTCCTCTCCGGCGGGACGCGAATAGACGCTGATCTCGCCATCGTGCGCCGCCACGATCTTGTGCACCATGGCCAGGCCCAGACCCGTGCCCTGACCCTTGGTGGTGAAATAGGGATCAAAAATATGAGCTCTGGCGGGAGGGGCGATACCCGTGCCCGTATCCCGCACCATCAGGCAGACCCGCCGCTTGCCCTTGGCGATGGCCAGGGTCATGTGCCCGCCATCGGGCATGGCGTCCAGCGCGTTGAGGCAGAGATTGATCAGGGCCTGACCCATGCGTTCCGAATCCACCAGCACATTGGGCACGCGCCGTGAGGTGCGGTATTCCAGCGTGACCTTGCGCTGTTCCGCGTCCTGGCGGATCAGGCGCATCACGTGCGCCACCACGTTTTCCAGGCAGACCGGACGCGGCCGCACGTCGCTGGGACGGGAAAGGCCGATCAGGTCCGTAATCACCCGGTTCAGGCGGTCCACCTCGCGCACCATGACGGCGGCGGCCTCGCGGTCGTCGCTGCCCTCGGGGAAACGCTGGCCGAAATAGGTGGCATAGCCCTTGATGGAACTCAGGGGATTGCGGATCTCATGCGCCACGCCCGCCGCCAGATTGCCCACGGCGGCCAGCTTTTCCTTGCGGCGCACCTCTTCCTCCAGACGGCGCACCTCGCCCTCGGCCTTGTACTGCCGCCGGCGCGACTCGCGGGCACGCTGGGCATAGTACAGGGCCAGAAGACAGAGCAGGCCCGCCAGCAGCGTCGCGGCCGCCAGCATGGCCACATAATCGCGGTTCTGGCTGCGGGTGATCTCAAAGGGCGACACGTCGAGACCCAGAAAAATGATGGGCATGGGGAAACCCTTGGGAATGTCCTTCAGGCCCGGCGTGAAATAGCGGTAGACCACGAAAACCCGCTGGCCCTCCATCTTCATGATGCCCCACTGCGCCGCCGAGCCCGGGTCCAGGTCGCGCATGCGCTTTTCGTCCAGCTCCTGGCCTTCAAGCTGAAGGATCTCGCCCAGGCGGAAGCGCTTGCTGTGGGCCACAATGGTGCCGTCGGGCATGGTCACGGCCACGAAGATAATGTCCGGGCTGGCCGCCATTTCCTCCAGCAGCACCTGAAGGCGAACCCCGGTTTCGCTGCGCATGCCCGAGCGCAGAATGCTCTCGAAGGCCATGATCAGCGAAGAGCCCTTTTCCGCCAGCAGGCGGGCCATGGCCGCTTCGCTGCGCTCAATGGAGATGAAGGCCAGCAGGCCCACCATCAGAGCCAGCACCACAGCCGCGCCTCCCAGCACCAGGCCCAGAGGCGTGCGGGAAGCCCCCACGCGCATGCCCAGTTCGCGCGGCGGCGCGTCGGAAGCGCGGGCCTCATCTGTTCCGACGGCATCGGGGCCGTCGGCCGCGGGCCGGACGTTGTCTTGCTCAGCACTCATGTTGCGACTATAGCCGTCCGGACGATGCCTGTCATCCCATAGACTATTGCATGGTTAAAATTTTTGCACGTTTTTTGCAAGATTTTCTGAAATTAACGGTGAACGCACGCGGCGGCCTTATGGTTCTTGCGCCATGGAAAGCCGCCTGATATGGGTGAACAATACAAAGTCACATAAAAAATCCGATGAGGACACGCGTGCCGGAGCGAAGCACAATAAAAGGTCAACCTATGCTCAGAACTTGTTTCTCGCTTTGCCTTCTGGCGGCCCTCTACCTGTCGCAGCCTGTGGCCGCGGGGCACGGCGCTCCCGGCCCGCCCGACGGGCAGAGCGAATACAGGATGGGGCGCTACCTCGGCAATGTTCAGGATATGGATGAATGGCTGGAACAACTTTCCCCGACCCAGCAGGTCAAAGCCAGAATCATTATTGATGAAGCCCGGCCCCGGGTCCGGGAGTTGCGCGCCCGCATCCGGGAAAAAAAGGCGGAACTGGAAAGTCTCAATTATGATCAGGAAACTTCCCCGGCGACCCTGCCCCGCCTGGGCCGGGAGCTGCAGATGCTGCGCGACGAACTGCGCGCCACGCTGCTGGAAGTGGACAAACGCATGCTCCGGGAAATGGGAATTTCCCTGGGCCCGCCCATGAGCCGTGGGTGCCGGATGGGCCATGCCGGTATCGTCCCCACTGATGAATCGGACTGAGGCCGTCCCTGTCGCGGCCCAAACGGCCCCCCGCCCCGCCATGACGCCGGGGCGGGGGGCCGCCGCGTTTCCGGTGCGGCGCGCTTTTCAGCCGGGCCCGATCGCCTTGTCCGATCCCTGTGTGAAATATATCCACCTGTGTAAATTTTATACATATCGAGAAAGGACCTGTATAAAAAACATACGCCGGGCCATTTGTCCAGATTCTTGTGATACCAGTAAAACGTTATTAGATTATAGCAGGTTAGCTGTTCTCCCGGATTTTGGCACGCGCATTGCTATAAGAAAGGCATCACGCACGGAACACCGGGCGCGAAAGAAAAAGAAAAACAACCTGAATGCATTGGATGGCAAGGAGAGTATAATGGTAAGTTCCCGTTTCATTTTGTCCGCTCTGTTGGCCGCCGCTCTGACTGGAGGAGCACTGGTCACGGACAGCATGGCCCGCTCCCGCGACAACAGCTTTGATGACAGCTACAGCTGCGAAGGTTGCCCCGGAGGATACGGACCCGGCTACGGATGGAACAGAAACGCGGCTCTGAGCCCCGAGCAGCAGGATAAATATACAAAAATCGTAAGTGAATACGCCAAGCGCATGGCCCCCATTCAGGACCAGATTTTCATAAAACGGCAGGAACTGCGCGCCCTGCAGAACTCTACAAACCCTGATGTGAAAGCAGTGCGGGAAACCGCCACGGAACTAACGAAATTAAACAATCAGCTGGGTGACCTGCACGATGAAATGGCCCGGCGTATTGAGAAGGAAGTGGGCGAACCCGCAGGCGAAGCCCGCTCCGGCGGATACGGTCCCGGATACCACATGAGGGGCCACGGTATGGGTTACGGACACGGCATGGGCCGCTATTAACCCCAAATGCAACCTTTAACCTGCTGACCACCAACTTGCTTATCCGCCGACGGGCGGTCGATATATACGAAAAAATATACAAACAGACAAAAACAAATTTCCGTGCCGCTCTCAGCCCCCATCGGGAGCGGCACGGGGAACCCCCCGAAAAACCTCCTCCTTTGAACAGAACCCTCTAACCATCGGAACATCCTCCCTCTCTGCGGCCGCCGGTTGCCCCCGGCGGCCGCCCCTCTTTTTATCCGCACCATTGCAGACAGGTACGGCGGCACGCGACAGCGGCCGCTCCAGTCGAAGCAGCAATCTCCGGAAACCAGCGTTACGCCGTCACCGTTGAAAAAACTCCAACGCCATGTCTCGTGGGGGGAAGGGTTTGAAAACTCCCTTTGAGGGGAGACTTCTTCATGGAAAAGAGACCCCCCGGCCTAGCCGGGGGTTCTTCATATGCGCCTGTAAGGCTTTCTTACCAGCCGCGCCCTTCCAGGCGCATGTGCGATCTGACATTCGCATTTCTGCTACTTGCGGCCCGTAAACG
>NZ_VUMH01000015.1 GCF_009696265.1 Desulfovibrio porci | reverse complement strand
GAAAAGAACAGCGAACTTGCCGGTCTGGACGCATCGCTACAACTTTGTGCGTCCGCATACGGCTCTTGGCAGAAAACCTCCAGCCTCAAGGCTGAGCGGAGGGTGAACAACGTGTTGACACTCTACACCTAGGTGGTCGTGGTCTGCATCCAGTGCGTGCAGATAGGCAGCTAGCTGGGTATCAGAGAATTGTTCCGTTTTTTGGTTGGAGACAAGGGGCATGTCAAAAATAAGTCCGGCAGGATAGATGCATAGCGCACGCTTTACGCCAAAGCGTAACAGGCGACGCACGAGGGAAAGAACATGTTTGCTAGTTTGGGGGGAACAGTGGTGCCGTTTAAGGCTGTTCCGCAAGGTTTCTACATCTGCCGTAGTCAGCTTTTCGGCCTCCCGATTACCGAGAGGAGAGGCAAGGTAGCGCTGGAAGCGTGATCTATCCGCTGGGAATGAGGCCTGTTCCGCATGACTTTCGGCATATAATTTCCAAAGCCGCTCAAACGTAACTGGCCCCGTGCCGCGCTCTTTGGCTATCTGCGCCGCCTTCCGCTGCTGTTTGTTGGGTAGTTCTTTGCCCCTGCTTCTGTCCGCCCGTATCCGTGCGGCCTTGGCTGCCGTCATCCCCGCACCGGACTTGCCCACCGGCTCGCAAATTTCCTTGCTGCCCCGGCCTCCCAGACGGTAGCGCACATAGTAGGTGCGCTCCTTTGTCTTTGGATTGACGCGATAAAGCACACCAGCATAATTTGTTTTTTCAAATCCGGTCGCCATGTTGCACCTTCCTGCACGTTTTCATTTTTTACGCACGCTTCTCCGCACTCGTGGCAAAAATAGCGGGAAAATGAGGGGAAAGCAAGGAAGGTGATTTTTTGAAAAATCTGATATATTATATTGATATAGAAATTGAGGGGAGAAAAGAGAAAATATGACCTATGGCCTCCGGAGCCAAAGGCCGTGCGTTCGAATCGCGCCGGGCGCGCCAAAATTCAAGGCGGTCAGCTTTACAAAGCTGGCCGCCTTTCTTTTCTTCGCCTTTTGGCCGACGCGCCGCAAGGGGCGTGGGATGTCCGCCCAAACCCGTCTACAAAAAATAGCCGTTCAGAGCCGACCGGCCCGGCATGTTCTTCAGGGGCAATTCCTCGCGGACCTGCCGCCAGTTCCGGCTTTCCGCCAGGGTTTCCTCGGCCAGATCGCGCAGGGCCACGTAACTTTCCGCCAGGCTGAGCCGGTCCGTATCAACGATGAGGTCGGCCCGCACGGGCTCGTCAAAAGCATCGGAAACGCCGGTCAGCAAATCCATTTCGCCGCGCGCGGCCCGGGCGTAAAAGCCCTTGGTATCCCGCTCCACCAGCGTATGCAGAGAACAGCGCACCCAGACTTCGCGGTACAGGGGAAGCTGGTCGCGATTTTTCTGACGCATGCATTCGTAGGGGGTAATGGCCGCCACAATGCAGACTTTACCTTGAGCGTGGGCTTGCAGCACATACTCACGCATGGCGTCGATATTGCGCAGACGGTCTTCGGGCCGGAAGCCGCTGAAACCGAACTGCCGGCGGAAGCGGTCGCCGTCGACGAATTCGACATCGTGGCCCTGCGTCTCCAGGTACAGACGCAGAAGGGACCCCAGAGTGGTTTTGCCGCTGCCGGAAAGCCCCAGCAACCAGAGAACAGGCATCATGCGAACCTCGCTTTGACGTGGCGGCCCGGCATACAGCCGTGTGCCGTCGTGGCTGGAATTTGTTGTTTTGCATAATGCAAAAAAGCGGCCAACGCTTGATTTTCGCGCAGAAACGGGATTTTTCCCGCCGGGCGCGCAACCCGGGAGGAAATTTTGACAGCCGGGCGGCGGGCGGTCCCCCTGTGCAGGACAGGCCCGCGCTCGTACCTTGAAAGATTGTCGCTCTCTGTGAAAAAATGCGCTTGACAAAAACCGAAACAAGGCAAACTGTAACCACAGTTATTGTTTAATCGCACAAACAGCATTCCCGTTGAGGAAAACGCCATGACCACCATTATCGCCAGCCCTACCCGCTATATCCAAGGGGATAACGCCCTGGCCGAAATTCGCCGTCATGTGGAACCGCTGGGCAAAAAGCTGCTGATCCTGGCCAGCGCATCGGGCAAGGCGCGGGTGGAGAACCTCGTGGCCGAAAGTCTCGCGGGCTCCGCCTGTTCCGCCCACTATGAACTGTTCAACGGCGAATGCTCCAGGCAGGAAATCCAACGCATCCGCGCTGTCTATGAGCAGACCGGCTGTGACTTGGTGGTGGGCGTCGGCGGCGGCAAAATCCATGATACGGCCAAGGCAGTAGCCTATTATGTCCACTGCCCGGTGGTCATCGTGCCCACCGTGGCCTCCACGGACGCGCCGTGCAGCGCGCTTTCCGTCATTTACAGCGAGAGCGGCGTGTTTGAGGAATATCTTTTCCTGCCGACCAACCCCGATGTGGTGCTGGTGGATACCGGTATTGTCAGCCGGGCGCCCGCGCGCCTGCTTATCGCCGGCATGGGCGACGCCCTGTCCACCTATTTCGAAGCGCGCGCCTGCGCCCGCTCCTGCGCCACCAATTGCGTGGGCGGCAAACCGACCCTGGCGGCTCAGGGGCTGGCCCGGCTCTGCTATGACACCCTGCTGGCCGACGGCGTCCAGGCCGCCCTGGCGGTGCGGGAACAGGCCTGCACCAGGGCGCTGGAAAACATCATTGAGACCAATACCTATCTTTCGGGCGTGGGCTTCGAAAGCGGCGGTCTGGCCGGGGCGCACGCCATCCACAACGGTTTTACCGCGCTGCCGGAGACCCATGCCCTGTATCACGGCGAAAAAGTGGCCTTCGGTACCCTGACTCAACTGGTGCTGGAAAACGCCGATAAAGCGGAACTCGCGACGGTGCTGGATTTCTGCCGGACCGTGGGCCTGCCCACGACCCTGGCGGACCTGGGCGTCACGGACACTTCGCGCGACCGCCTGATGCGGGTGGCGGAACTGGCCTGCGCGCCCAACGACACCCTGGGCAACATGCCCTTCCCGGTGACGCCGGCTTCGGTCTGCGCGGCTATTGTAGGAGCGGACGCTCTGGGGCGCGCGCGGGCAGGCCGCTGACAAAAAATTTCCGGGTCCGGGCGCTTCCAATGGCAAGGGAGGAAGCGCCCGGACCCGGAAGGGGACGACCGGGGACACAAGAACTTTTCAGTCGCGAGATTCCAGTCCGGGTATCACGCGCCGGATCATAAATTCCACGTGCTCCTCGCAGTCCGGACACTGCACGGGCGTATCCTTGAGAACGCCTTTGCGCGCGGCATAGACAAAGGGGAAAATGGCGTTCAGGGCCATCATGCACAGATTGCCGCTTTTCGCCTTGTCCAGCAGCGGGCCGTCAAAATACACGGCGTCGCCCACGGCATACAACGGACAACCCGAGCGCACGACCACAGCTTTAATCTTGTTCTCTTTCATAAAGGACCTCCTTGGCATATGAACGGTCCGCGCTCGCCCGGCAGCGACGCGGGCCGTTCGCCATTTTTAGAGCGACTCCATATTGAAATGCCCTGACGCCGCACACAATACGGCGTGAATTCAGATGAAAAGCGCGACTTCCGGCCGCATGAATTTTTGAAAACGCCTGGCGTTTCAGAGTGCCTTGCTTTTACAAGCGCAACATTCCGGCGTCAGCTCCCGCAACCTGATTCGCCATACAAAAAAGGGGGTCAGATAATCTGACCCCCTGAATTGGCTGGCGGAGCGGAAGGGACTCGAACCCTCGGCCTCCGGCGTGACAGGCCGGCGTTATAACCGTCTTAACTACCGCTCCGTGGTGGGCAGTACAGGACTTGAACCTGTGACCCCCGCCGTGTGAAGGCGGTGCTCTACCAGCTGAGCTAACTGCCCTCATCGGGAGACATCTAACTATGCGAAACAGGCCTCAGAGTCAAGTAAAATTAGTCGAGTAAAAAAATTTTTACAAAAATAAAAATATAACATATTAATTTTACAGGATAATTTTTCAACCATCCACGGGATGCCCGTTCCCTGGCTTGCGGGGCATAGGGTGGAGTGATAGAGCTTACTCATTACTGCAGGGGTGGCGGACAGCACAATGAAACACTCGTGGAAACAGTTTGCAACGGCCGCGTTATGCGGCTTTATACTTTTGGCGGCCCAAAATGCGCCCGCCCGCGTGGTGGACGGCAACATAATCATGGACCAGCGCATGAGCGAAAACCTCTGCGCCATCACCTTTGACGACGGGCCGTCGCGCAACACGCCGCAACTTCTGGACATGCTCGACCAGTACGGCATCCCGGCCACCTTTTTTCTGCTGGGCAAACAGGCCGAACTGTATCCGGGCATTGTCCGGCGCATCGCGGCCGAAGGCCATGAGATAGGCAACCACTCCTATTCCCATCCCAATCTGCGCCTGCTTTCGCCGGAGCGCAAAGCCGATGAAATCCGCCGCACCGACGCCATCCTGCGCTCTCTGGGGGTCACGCCGCTTTTTCTGCGTCCGCCCTACGGAGCCTTCGACCACTACACTGTGGAAATTGCCGACTCGCTGAGCCTTTCCGTGGTGCTCTGGTCCCTGGACAGCCGGGACTGGAAAAGCCTGCCCGCGGATTACGCCAAACTGCGCAGCACGCGGGGCTATGTGTATCCCACGGGTTCGTTGCGCGGCATTTTTCTTTTTCACGACACGCACAAAAGCACTGTCGAGGATCTGCCCCGGATCATTGCGAATCTGCGCGCGGGCGGCTGCCAGCGTTTTGTGACCGTGAGCGAATACCTGGACGGCGTGCTGGACCCGGAACCGGGCCTGCTGATGACCCGCCGCCCCCTGAAGGAAGAACTGGGGCAGATGCCTCTGGCGGCCCGCCATACGGTGGAAGGCGTGGAAGGCTCGGCGGAGACGCCGCCGGCGCGCAGTTGGCCCGCAGGCTCCGGGCCGGTGCCCCTGGCCCGCAGCAGCAAGCCCTGGCAGCTCGAAAACAATGTTGCGCCTCTGCCTTCCTCCGGTCAGGCGCTGGATCAGCACAGCCAGAGGGATCAGCACAGGCCGGGCGCGCCCCTGCCGCCGTCGGCCCACGCGGTCGCCCTGCCGCCGGTTTCCTGAACCGCGAACCCAAAGGCCGCATCCTTGTGAGGAATGCGGCCTTTTGCCATCCTGTTCAGCACAATCCGCTCAAGACAATCTGTTTCTGAAATCCTGGTAGCCGAATTCGCGCAGCAGGCTAAAGCGCATTTCGCGGCCCGCACTGTCCGGCCCGGCCGCGCAGATGCCGATGGACGGCAGACGCAGGCCATTGAAGGTCGTGGTCTTGACCATGCTGTAGATGGCCATGTCCCCGAAAACCAGGCGCTGCCCCGCTTGCAGAGGCGCGGCAAAGCCGTACTCGCCGACCACGTCCCCAGCCAGGCAGGACTTGCCCGCCAGACGGCAGGTCCAGCCCTCCTCCCCGGCGTTCCCGGCGCGCGTTGTCGCGCCGTCATGCCGGTAAAAAACCTCCGGCCTGTAGGGCATTTCCAGCACATCGGGCATGTGGCAGGCGGCGGAGACGTCCAGCACGGCCACGGGCATGTCGGCCATGACCACATCCAACACCGTGGCCGTCAGCCAGCCCGCGTTCAGAGCCACGGCCTCACCCGGCTCCAGGTAAATCCGGGCGTTGTAGCACTCGCGCCAGCGGGTCAGGCAGGCGCAGAGCAGGTCCAGGTCATAGCCGGGCTTGGTGATGTGATGCCCGCCGCCGAAATTGATCCAGTCGCAGCCGGGCAGCCAGGGACCGAATCTCGCCTCCACGGCGTCCAGAGTGCGGGCCAGGGCGTCGGCCCCCTGCTCGCAGAGGGTATGGAAGTGCAGACCGGAAATGCCCATCAGATCGGCGGGATCGAAATGGCGCCGGCGGATGCCCAGGCGCGAACCCGGCGAGCAGGGATCATAGATGGGCGTTGCGCCCTCGGAATGCTCTGGGTTGAGACGCAGGCCGCAGGCAATGGGATTGTCGGCGCGGTGGGCGCGGTTATGGGCTTCGATGACCGGCCGGAATTGCCGCCACTGGGCCGGGGAATTGAACACGATATGATCCGCCAGATCCAGCAGCTCGGCGATTTCCGCCGCTGTCCAGGCCGCGGCGAAGGCGTGCACCTCGCCGCCGAATTCCTCCCGCCCCAGGCGCGCTTCGTCCACGGAACTGGCGCATGTGCCCCAGAGCGGCCCCGCGCCCGCGCGGGAAAGCAGCGGAAAGGTGGCCCAGGCCGCATAGCCCTTGAGGGCCAGCAGAATTCTAGCGCCGGTGCGGCGCTGCACCTCGTCCAGGGTGGCGGCGTTGGCCGCCAGACGCGGCTCGTCCAGCACGAAGCAGGGGGAGGGGACGGGGTTGTTCTCTGTGAACAAAAAGTCCAGGCAGTCCATTGCTGTTCCTTTTGGAAAAGCGGCGCGCAAATTTTCGTTTTCCGTGCAACGCTGACGGAAAGAGGTCTGACACATTGCTGCTGCTTTACATGACCTGCGAGCTGTGCGGCTTTGGCTGTACGAGAGCCTCTCCCGCCCGCGCAGACTCAAGATATCCCTGCTGCCGGCATCTTTCCGCGCCGCGCCATGCCATCCACTGCCTGCCTTTGCGCAACTGCGATGTTCAATCCCCCCGGGAATTGACGTGCGGCGATTGAGGAGCGCCGCACGCACGCGGGCAAGCTCCGTTTTACGCCGCGCCGCCGCGTTGCATTGCCAAGCGGGGGCGGGGGGTTGGCTTTAGCCGTAGGCGAGACACAGCCGGACGGATAAAGACAGCAACGCTCAAGGGGGCCCGGGGGCTGCGCCCCCGGCCCCCTCCGCGCCGGAGGCGGCCCATCGCTATTCAGGCGAAAAAAGCCATGCCCGCAGGGCACGCAAAACTCCATCCGCGCGTCAAGCCCCAAGCTGGCCGCCTACTCCCCTACTTCACTTCCACACACTGCCACGGCAGTCCGTAGACGTTCAGGTCCGCCATGAAAGGATCCGGGTCAAACTGCTCCATGTTCCAGACGCCGGGCCTGCGCCATTTCCCTTCCGCGATCATCTTGGCGCCGATCATGGCGGGCACGCCCGTGGTGTAGGAAATGGCCTGGGAACCCACTTCCGCATAGCAGGCTTCGTGGTCGCAGATATTATAGACGTAGACGGTCTTTTCCCTGCCGTCCTTGACCCCGCGCATGACGTCGCCGATGCAGGTCTTGCCCTTGGTCAGCGGCCCCAGGGAGGACGGATCGGGCAGCAGGGCCGAAAGGAACTGAATGGGCACAATCTCCTGCCCCTGGAAGCGTACGGGGTCGATACGGGTCATACCCACATTGCCGAGCACCTTGAGGTGGTTGAGATAATTGTCCGAGAAGGTCATCCAGAAGCGCGCGCGGCGGATGCCCGTGAGGTTTCGCACCAGGGATTCCAGTTCCTCATGGTACATGAGGTAGCATTTCTTGCTGCCGATGCCGTCCGGAAAATCGTAGTTCATGGACCAGGCCAGGGGGTCGGTTTCCACCCACTCGCCGCGCTCCCAGTAACGGCCCGGCGCGGTGACTTCGCGGATGTTGATTTCCGGATTGAAATTGGTGGCAAAGGGCTGGCCGTGGTCGCCCGCGTTGCAGTCGATGATGTCCAGCACGTGCACTTCGTCCAGCTCATGCTTCAGAGCCCAGGCCGCGAAGACATTGGTCACGCCGGGATCAAAGCCCGAACCCAGCAGGGCCGTGAGCCCGGCCTCGCGGAAGCGGTCGGCATAGGCCCACTGCCATTTGTATTCGAATTTGGCCGTGTCCAGGGGCTCGTAATTGGCCGTATCCAGATAATGCACGCCGCATTCCAGGCAGGCGTCCATGATATGCAGATCCTGATAGGGCAGGGCGAGATTGCAGACCAGATCCGGCTTGACCTGCCGGATCAGTTGGCAGAGTTCGGGCACGTTGTCCGCGTCCACTTGGGCGGTGTCGATGTCCACGCCGACGCGGGCCTTGACGCTGCGCGCCACGTCCGTACAACGGGACAACGTGCGGCTGGCCAGGGTGATCCATTCAAAAACACCGGTTTCCTTGGCCGCCTGGGCGCACTTGTGGGCCACCACGCTGCCCACGCCGCCCGCGCCGATGATCAGGATTTTCGCCATGTCTGCTCCTTTCCGTCTGATTGGGCGCGGCCGGGCCGCGCGCGTATCTCACATAGCCTGAAGCGCGCCGGAGGTAAAGGGCGGGCCGCTCAGCGGCCGAAAGCCTTGTTCACGCACGAAAGAGGCTCCGCATAGTGGTCAGGGTCGATATCCGTCATCCAAGGCTTCTTTCCCCGCTCTTTCCAGCGGGGAGGCTCGTTTTTGATGTGTTCCTCGTAACTGAAGTTGCCTCTTTTGGGCCGCACATAGACGGGCACAGTGCGGGGATCATTGGGACGCACACTTTCCAGCAGGGCGTCCCACAGCCCCATGAAAGCCTCGGGCTGCGCCGTATCGCCTTCAAGCGTAATCTTAAAGTACGGCAGATGCGTGTCCTTGAAGTTGCCGAAATGCTCCCATCGAGCATAAAAATCATAGATAACGGGGCTGTCAGCCTTTTTCTTTGTATAATAGCGGACCTCTTCCAAGCCGTACAAACCGTTGAGCTGGCGCACCCTGTGCCGGTCACGCGTGGGGGACGGCGCTCTCTGCCGGGAGAAATCCAGTGATTCCCCGGCGAGTTTGAAAAGCGCGTAACCCAACAACACCGGTGAAATCCCGCCGCCGCCTCTTCTTGAGGAAGAATAGTAATCTTCCAGTTCGTGCCGTTCCGCCCAGCCGTTGTCGCTGGGCCAGGCGCTGGTTTGGGTCTCCACGCGCACGTTCAATCCATGTTCGAAATCCGTCCAGGTAAATCGGGCGTTTTCCCAGAGAGCGGGGCACCGCGGACTTTCATCCACCCTGCCGAGCAGTGTGTAAAACGCGTTTTCGCCGGGCGCGGTCTGACCCGCATAGGGAGGACTCCAGCGCCGGGCCAGATCGGCCATACGGCGCAGGGACTCCATAACCACATCCGAGGGAGCGGGATTGAAGTCCTTGAGTTCAAGGTCGCGGCGCACCTCTTCCTGTTTCTTTCTGCCGTAGTCATCCACGGTCTTGAGTTCCGTAGGCCTGAGTCTCTGCATCAGGTGGAGCAGGGCGCCGTCCTTTTGCACCAGAACGTGCAACTGGCTGTATTCGCATAGGGAGTACCGGGCCGGAGCGCCGAAAAGGGCCGAAGCATCGCCCTCCCAGCCGACCTTATCTCTCAGTCGATTTGTATGATCGTTGCGCAACCGCTGCCAGACTTCGGCGAATTCCCGCTGCCACTGCGCGGCGTCGGCATAGGGCTGCTCCATGAGATAGAGCGTACATTCGTCCTTCCCTTCCTTCCTCCAAGCATAGAGGGACGCGCGCGGCACGGGCGTAAAGCTCCCAGGCAGGGCGATCTGAAGATGCCCCACAGGCCGGACATGCGGGGATTCGGTCGGCGGCGCACTACGAAAACCGCAGCCGCCCAGTAACATCGACAGAACACACAAGGCCAACGAAATGCCGCGGGAACGAGCCATAACCTCCCCCCTTGAGCTGAAACAGATACGGTTTTTCGCGTCTCACGCCCCGCAAGATGCCTTGTCCGCGCAATCCCCGTCCAGCACCAGCACATGCGCGTAACGGCCGCTTTTGCGGGCCTGTTCCGCCAGGGCCGCGCCTTCCTTCCGGCAACGCGGGCAGGCATGGCGCGGGATCAGCAGGCAGAGAGAGCGGTCCACCCGCTCCGAGCTGGTTTCAATCCGCCCCAGGCCGGAACAGTCGGCGCAGAGCCGCCAGGCTTCGCGCTGGCTTTCGCGCAGCATGTCCGTGTCGTAAAAAATGTGCTTGCGCCGCACCCACCAGCCGTCTTCCTCCTGGCCTTCCGTGGGTTGCGCCGGGGGGCGCCGGTACAGGTCCACAATCTGGTCGCAGAGTTTGGCGATGTACTGGCCCACTTCTGGCCGCTGGCGGATGGAGGCCGGGGTCCAGCCCGGCTCGCGGATGTCCTCCGCCGACAGCCCGGCCAAGGCCAGACAGATGCCCAGATTGACGTAAGGCAACGCGCCCCGGATGGAGTAGCCGCCTTCCAGCACGGCGATGTCCGGGTTCAGGGCCGCGTTGAGCGCCGCGTAGCCCTGGGCCGAGAGGCGCATATTGGCCAGCGGGTCGGTGAAATGATTGTCCTGCCCGGCGGAATTGATGACCAGATCCGGCTTGAACTCGGCCAGGATGGGCAGCACGGCATGCTTGATGGCGTAGAGGTAGCCCTCGTCCGAAGTTTCCGGCGGCAGAGGGATGTTGATGGTCCGGCCCAGAGCCGCCGGGCCGCCGCATTCCTGCGGAAAACCGGTGCCGGGATAGAGCGTGCGGCCGTCCTGATGCAGGGAGATGAACAGGGTGTGCGGATCGTTCCAGAACACGTCCTGGCTGCCGTCGCCGTGGTGCACGTCCGTATCGACAATGGCGATGCGCAGGGGCCGCCCGTCGGGACGGGGATAGTGGTCGCGGATGTACTCCACCATCACGGCTTCATTGTTGATGTTGCAGAAGCCGCGATTGCCGTGGACCACGCGCATGGCGTGGTGGCCGGGCGGGCGCACCAGGGCGAAGGCCCTGTCCTCTTTCTTTTCCAGCACCAGGCGCGCGGCGGTGATGGCCCCGCCGGCCGAGGCCAGGTGGGAGTCCGTGCTCACCGCGCCCACCGAGGGCAGGCAGAAATGGGCGCGCGCCAGCTGGGCGTGGCCGGCGAAGGACGGCCGGTATTCGCTGATGCCGGGGATGTCGAAGAGGCCCTCTTCCTGCAACTGGTCGCGGGTGTAGAGCAGGCGCTCCTCGCGCTCCGGGTGCGTGGCGGAAATGGCCCAGTCAAAGGCCGGGAAAAAGACCACACCCAGACGGCGGGCGGCCGCAAGGGGTTCAGCACTCATCGGGATCATCCATATTTTCAAAAATATCGGCCCCATAACGGGCCTCGGAAACCATTCCGCCAAAAAAACCCTGAGCCAGGGCATAGGCCAGGTTGCTTTCCGCCACGGCGGTGAACAACAGGCCGTCCTGGTCATGGATGGCAAAAAAACCGCCGTGGCCTTCGCCCCGGCGGAAGACCGCGCAATGCAGCAGGCCGGGGTCGCCCATGCGGCTGACGGCGTCATAGCCGCCGAGATGCGAGCCCTGCGCCAGAACATCTTCCAGAACGCCATCCTGGCGCGGCTCGAAGCGCAACTGGTTTCCGTCCACATGAATAGTGTACATTTCGCTCATGCCGGGCTCCTTACAATTTCGCGACAATCAGGATTCTTTCAGTCCAGTCCCCTGCCCCGCCGCCGCAGGGAGGCCTCCACCGCCGAAAGACATTGCAGTATCACGTCCTCGGGCGGCTGGGCCGCGTCGATGATGGCGAAGCGCTCGGGCTCTTCGGCAGCCAGATTCCGGTAACCCTGGCGCACGCGCTCGTGAAACTCCAGGCTTTCGGCGTCAAAGCGGCCTTCGGAAAGCACGGTGCCTTCCTGCCGGTTGCGCAGGCCCGCCCGCTCCAGGCCGCAGTGCACGGGCAGGTCCAGCAGCAGAGTCAGATCGGGCATGAGGCCGCCGGTGGCCATGTCGTTGATGCGGCGCAGGCGCTCCGGGTCCAGGCCGCGCCCATAGCCCTGGTAGGCCAGGGTGGAATCCACATAGCGGTCACAAAGCACGGGCTGTCCGGCCTCCAGCGCCGGACGGATGACCTCGGCCACGTGCTGGGCGCGGTCCGCCAGAAAAAGATACAGCTCGGCCCGGGTGGAAAGGCCGCGCGTGCGGGCGTCCAGCAGGATGGGCCTCAGGCTGCGGCCCAGAAGGCAGCCGCCCGGCTCACGGGTGAGCAGAGGGTCGTGCCCGAGGCCTTGCAGATGTTCGGCCAGCAGACGCTGGGCTGTGGACTTGCCCGAGCCTTCTATACCTTCAAAAGAGATAAACATTCTTCCCTCACCGCTTTTTTGCGGCCCTTGGCGGACGCCGCCCCCGCTTGCGAAGACTCCGGAGATTCCGGGGTGCGCGCGGCCCGGTACAGCGGCCGCCCCAAGGTAGCCTGCCAGGACGTCCAGTCCTGGCCTTCCTCCCCCAACTGTTCGAACAGGCTCCGGCACTGGGCCATTTTGGCGTCCAGATTGTCGGCATAGTGCAGTGCCATGGCCTCGGCCGTGTGCGGCGGACGCACCGCGCCGAACTGCAATTCGCCGTGATGGCTGAGGATGAGGTGCTTCAGATGGCGTTGCAGGCCCTCGTCCAGGCCGGATTTATCCAGATGCGGGGCCAGCATCTCCACGCCCAGCATGAGATGGCCCAGCAGGCGGCCTTCATCCGTGTAATCATTGGCCAGACCGCCGGAAAATTCGCGAATCTTGCCGAAATCGTGAAACAGGGCCCCGGCCAGCAGAGCCTGGCGGTCCAGTTCGGGATACTGGTCCGCAATGCGGCGGCAGAGCTTGAACACGCTCAAGGTGTGCTCCAGCAGGCCGCCCACATAGGCGTGATGCACGCCCTTGGCCGCCGGGCAGACCCGGAAAGCCGCGCGCAATTCCTGATTGTTGAGCACGGAAAGCGCCAGCTTGCGCCAGGGCGCGTGGCGGAACTCCTCTTTGCAGAGGGTCAGCAATTCACCCAACATGTCGTCCAGGGAAAAGGGACTGGCGGGCAACAGGGCGGCCTGGTCCACCGCCGCGCCCTCCTCCTGGGAGAGTAGGCGCAACTGCTCCACCGTAAGCTGGACCTGATCCCGGTACAGACCGGCGCGGCCCTCGGCCCAGACTATGGAGCCCACGGGAATCTCGCTGAACTCCGCGCTGAGCGGGTGCCAGATCTTGGCCTCCAGGCTGCCGCTGGCGTCGGCCAGGGTCAGCCGCCAGTACGGTCCGTTGCGCGACTGGCCCTGGGCCGCCTGGCTGACCACGAACAGACCGCGCGCCTCGGAGGCGGGACCGATGTCTTTGACGTAACTGCCTTTTTCCATATAGTATCCGCTGTCGCGCACGCCCGGACCGCATGGTCCGCCGCGGCGCGCTGAATGACGATTTTCCCCCGCGCCGCCCTGGCTTGCGCGAGACGGTACGTCTTTACAGATTCCCTTCTTTACGAGGTATTGTCAAATGGATGTTCTGCTGACCAATGACGACGGCATCCGCGCTCCGGGCCTCCGGGCCATGTACGCGGCCCTGCGGGAAGCCGGGCACAGCGTGCGCGTGGTGGCTCCCATGCGCCAGCAATCCGGCGTCGGGCACTCCCTCACGGTCTTCGAGCCGTTGCGGGCCATGGAATTTGAAGAACCCGGCTTCACAGGCACGGGCATTTACGGCACGCCCACGGACTGCGTCAAGCTGGCCCTGGCCTGCCTGCTGCCGCACAGGCCGGATATGGTCATTTCCGGCATCAACGCCGGACCCAACGTGGGGCCGGACATTCTTTACTCCGGCACGGTGGGCGCGGCCACGGAAGCGGCCCATGAGGATCTGCCCAGTCTGGCCGTCTCCTACGACGACCATCAGGGCTGCGCCGACCTGCTGCCCCAGGCCCGGCACGCCGTGGCCCTGGCGGAGCGCATCGACTGGACGCGCCTGGCCCCGCGCCGGGTCATCAATCTCAACTATCCGGCGGGCGCACTGGACCAGGCCAAAGGCCTGCGGGTCTGCCCGCAGACCAGCGCGGTCTGGAAAAACGTCTATCTGGAACGCTTCGATCCGCGCGGCGCGCCCTACTGGTGGCTGGAAGGCGAAATACCGGCCCATACCATCAACGCCGGATCGGACAAAGACCTGCTCAACCGGGGCTACATCACCGTGACGCCGCTCTGCTTCGAATTCACGGACCAGGCGGGCCTGAAAAAGCTGGAAGGCATGGAGCTGAGCTGAGACGCCCGGCCCATGGGATCATCCGCGCAGTAGTCGTACAAATCGTCGTCGCCGCGCCGCTTCCGCCACGGGAAAGGCGGGCCGCCGCCCAGCCGGAAAGCATTCCCCTTTGCGCTTTTCCTCCATATGGGATATGTGGTAGTTCTGACCGTTTTTCGGCCGGTGGGAACCTCTCCCGGCCATACCGCAAGTAAAAAAGGAGGAAGTCATGCCTCTTATGGGACCCAAGGAAATGTTCGCCGCCGCCTACGCCGGGCGCTACGCCGTGGGCGCGTTCAACGTCAACAATATGGAAATTGTCCAGGGCATCATGCGTGCCGCCTCGGAGGAAAAATCCCCGGTTATCCTTCAGGTTTCCGCCGGAGCCCGTAAATACGCGGGGCAGACTTACATTATGAAACTGGTGGAAGCCGCCCTGATCGACGACCCGTCCGTGCCCGTGGTGGTTCATCTGGACCACGGCCCCAGCTTTGAAATGTGCAAGGACTGCATTGACGGCGGCTTCACCTCGGTGATGATCGACGGATCGCATCTGCCCTATGAGGAAAACATCGCCCTGACCAAGCAGGTGGTGGATTATGCCCATCCCAAGGGCGTCTGGGTGGAGGCCGAACTGGGCAAACTGGCCGGTGTGGAAGAGCACGTCAGCTCCGCCGAGCACGTCTACACCGACCCGGACGAGGCCGTGGACTTTGTCCGGCGCACGGGCTGCGACTCTCTGGCCGTGGCCATCGGCACCAGCCACGGGGCCTACAAGTTCAAGGGCGAGGCCAAACTGGACTTTGCGCGCCTGGAAGCCATCAGCGCCAAGCTGCCCGGCTATCCGCTGGTGTTGCACGGGGCCTCCAGCGTGCCGCAGGAATTTGTGGAGCTGTGCAACAAATACGGCGGCCAGGTGGGCGGCGCCAGAGGCGTGCCCGAGGACATGCTGCGCAAGGCCGCGGGCATGGGCGTGTGCAAGATCAATGTGGATACGGACATCCGCCTGGCGCTCACGGCCTCCATCCGCCAGTTCCTGGCCGAGCACCCGGAACAGTTCGACCCGCGCTCCTACCTGACTCCGGCCCGCGAGGCCGTCAAAAACATGGTGGCTCACAAGATCCGCAACGTCATGGGATCTTCCGGCAAAGCATAAACCTCTTCGCACACAAGGAGTGCAACCATGCCCGTCAAACTGGGAATGAACGGCTTCGGCCGCATCGGACGCTACCTGCTGCGCCTGCTGGCCGACGATCAGGATCTCCAGATCGCGGCCGTCAACGCCCGCGCGGATAACGCCGCCCTGGCCTATCTGTTCAAGTATGACTCCACCTACGGCGTTTTTGCCGGTGAGGTGGGGCACGATGACGACGGCATTATTGTCAACGGCCGGCATATCGCGGTGACCCGCTGCAAGGCGGGCGAATGGGAATGGGAACGCCTGGGCGTGACCCTGGCCGTGGAAACCACGGGCACCATCAAGGACCGCGAGGGCCTCTCGCGGCACCTGGACTGCGGAGCCAAAAAAGTGGTGATCTCCGCGCCGGGCAAGGGCGTGGACGCCATGATCGTCATGGGCGTGAACCAGGACATCTACGACCCGGCCAAACACGCCATCATCTCCGCCGCCTCCTGTACCACCAACTGTCTGGCCCCGGCGGTCAAGGTCGTGCATGAGAATTTCGGCTTCCGCCACGGCCTGATGACCACCATTCACTCCTATACCATGAGCCAGCGCATTCTGGACGGCTCGCACAAGGACTGGCGGCGCGGCCGGGCCGCAGCCGTGTCCATGGTGCCGTCCAGTACGGGCGCGGCCAAGGCCGTGGGCGTGGTCATGCCGGAGCTGGAAGGCAGGATCAACGGGATGTCCGTGCGCGTGCCCACCTTTGACTGTTCGCTGGTCGACCTGACCTGTGAAGTGGAAAAAGCCTGCGACGCCGAGGCCGTCAACGCGGCGCTCAAGGCGGCCAGCCGGGGCGCGCTTTGCGACAACATGGGCTTTTCCGAGGAGCCCCTGGTTTCCATCGACTACAGAGGCAGCACCTACGGCGGCGTGGTGGACGCCCTGTCCACCCAGGTGCTGGATCAGAGCATGGTCAAGCTGCTGATCTGGTACGATAACGAGGCCGGTTTCACCAACCAGCTGCTGCGCCTCCTGCGCATGGTGGGCAAGGACTGCTGATCCTCCCCCCGTTTTTTGAGGTTAAAAACCCCGCCTGTCCAAGACAGGCGGGGTTTTTGACTTGTACCGCATGACGGCGCGCAGGCGCGGGGAGGAAAAATTTGCCGCCCACGCGCCGGAAAATCCGGGCTTTCCCTATCCCTTCTCCAAAAACATAAAAAATACAGCAGGATGTCGGCAGGAAAAATTTTCCCGCCAGGCCTAATACATCGATCCGCAACGCCGATAGGATTACAGGGGTGGAAGGACGCACGGACGCGTCGGCATTGGGCGCCGCCCGGGACATACAGCATTCATGGAGGAATGTATGTATATCAACCACAATACGATGGCCTCCAACGTGGCCAACACTCTCACATCCCATTACGGCAATCTGCAAACCTCAACCCAGCGCCTGTCCTCAGGCCTGCGCATCAATTCCGCGGCTGACGACGCGGCCGGTCTGGCCATCCGCGAATTGATGCGCACCGACATCGCGTCTCTGCAACAGGGCGTGCGCAACGCCAACGACGCCATTTCCCTTATTCAGACCGCCGACGGCGCCCTGGGCGTCATCGACGAAAAGCTGATCCGTATGAAGGAGCTGGCCGAGCAGGCCGCCACCGGCACCTACGATTCCACCCAGCGTCTGATGATTGAGTCCGAGTATCAGGCCATGGCTTCGGAAATCACCCGGATTGCCAACGCCACGGATTTCAACGGCATCAAGCTGCTGGACGGCAACCTGTCAAGCAGCGCGCACGTCGGCAGCGGCATGTCGTCCACCGGCAAGTTGAAGGTCCACTTCGGCACGGCCAACGACTCGGCGGAGGACTACTACTACATCCAGATCGGCACGAGCACCGCCTCGGCTCTGGGCGTAGGCAACGCCGCCGCCACAAGCGCCAAGGCCTACACGGTTTCCACCCAGGCGGCCGCGCAGAAAGCTCTGGTAGGCCTGAACGACGCCGTGGTCTCCAAGGACAAGATCCGGGCGCATCTGGGCGCGTTGCAGAACCGCCTGGAAAACACCATTTCCAACCTTACCACCCAGGCCGAGAATCTGCAGGCGGCTGAATCGCGCATTTCCGACGTGGACGTGGCCACGGAAATGACGCAATTCGTCCGCAACCAGATTCTCACCCAGTCGTCCGTGGCCATGTTGTCGCAGGCCAACAGCATGCAACAGATGGCCATGCAGCTCATCGGCTAGGAAAAACTTCGTGGTGGAGGGAGACGACCCATAACCGGCCACGCGGCAGGGGAGTGCCGCATGGCCGTAACGATGTGAGAGAAAGCCCGGTCCGTAGTAACGGACCGGGCTTTAACATTGATGACAAACCCGGCTTCGCGGCGTTTGCGCCGCCAGCGGCTCGTTTTCGAAAAACTCGCCGGGCGGAGCAACACGAAATCCGCTCGCTTACGGCGGGAATAGATGCCGCACGGTGTGGCGTATCGGGACTACTGGCTTTTGTACATGCCGCGTCATCCAAAAACGCAAAACCGCAATGTGCTCCCCTCTGAAAGGCAAAAGCCCCCGCCGGAACGACGGGGGCTCATGGTCCGGAGCGACGGCCCGTGTGGAGGAGGATTTATTCCCTGGTTATTTCAATGGTTTTGGCCTGGGGTTGGGCCGGGGCTTTACGTGGAACGGTGACGGTCAGCACACCGTTTTTATGCGCGGCCGTGATGGCGCCGACATCCGCGTCATCCGGCAGAGCCAACACCCGCTGGAAGGAACCATAGACCCGTTCCAGCACATGGCAGTTTTTCTTGTCGTCCGTGCTCTCGTGCTTTTTCTCACCGGCAATGATCAGAGCGTTGTCGCGCACTTCCAGCTTGACGTTTTCCGGCTCCACGCCGGGCAGCTCAATGCTCAGCGCATAGGCTTTCTCGTCGCTGGTCAGATCCAGGCTCGGCAGGATGTCAGCCTCGGCGCGCTGATGCCGCCAGAAGGGCAAAAACTCGTTCATGGCTTCCCACGGCGTCACCATGCCATTGAACATGGTCTGGAAAAAGCTGTCTATGTCGTCGCGCGCCGGCGTCATCGGCAGATCGTCCCGACGGGACGCGGTCTCGCGAGGCGCAAACCAGCGGCGGGGGGAAAAACGCATATTATTCATGGCAAACCTCCTGTGAAAAACATTCTATCCTATGGATAATCATCCCATTTATTATGTCAAGATGCTGTTGAAAAGTTCAAATGCAGGCTGATTGCATCCACTTGCCGACGCGCCGGACTTCCGACGTTTGTTTTGGCACGGATCATGCTTAAGTGTAGGTGCAGGTTTTTCAGGCAATTTTTGCCTCCTCTGACGCCACGAGTCAGAGGAAACAAGGGCCTTCCCTTGACGGCAGGGGCCGCGCCCCTAATGCTTCCGGCCAACGTGCCGAAAGAACAGGCAAGCGTATTGGGAACAACAGCGCAAACCCTGCGAATGCAGGCATTGTGCGGCGGCAGTCCGCAAGGAAGCGGGCGTGCGTAGTGCACCGCCGGGCAGACAGCACATTCATGGAGGAATGTCATGTATATCAATCACAACCAAATGGCCACCAACGTCGCCAACACCCTGACCAGCCATTACGGCAACTTGCAGACCTCGACCCAGCGCCTGTCTTCAGGCCTGCGCGTCAATTCTGCGGCTGACGACGCCGCCGGTCTGGCCATCCGCGAACTGATGCGGACCGACATTGCGGCTCTGCAACAGGGCGTGCGTAACGCCAATGACGCCATCTCCCTCATCCAGACGGCTGACGGCGCCCTGGGCGTCATCGACGAAAAGCTGACCCGCATGAAGGAACTGGCCGAACAGGCCGCCACCGGCACTTATGATTCCACTCAGCGTTTGATGATTGAGTCCGAGTATCAGGCCATGGCTTCGGAAATCACCCGAATCGCCAACTCCACGGACTTCAACGGCATCCATCTGCTGAACGGCAATCTGTCCAGTAGCGTGCACAGCGGCACGGCGATGACCTCCACCGGCAAGATGAAGATCCACTTCGGCACGGCCAACGACTCGGCGGAAGACTATTACTACATCCAGATCGGCACGAGCACCGCCTCGGCTCTGGGTGTGGGCAATCAGGCTGACGCCAACTCCAAGGCCTACACGGTCTCCACCCAGGCGGCCGCGCAGAAGGCCCTGGTGGGCCTGACCGACGCCGTGGTCTCCAAGGACAAGATCCGGGCGCATCTGGGCGCGTTGCAGAACCGCCTGGAAAACACCATTTCCAACCTTACCACACAAGCCGAAAACCTGCAGGCGGCTGAATCGCGCATTTCCGACGTGGACGTGGCCACGGAAATGACGCAGTTTGTCCGTAACCAGATCCTCACCCAGTCCGCTGTGGCCATGCTTTCGCAGGCCAACAGCATGCCGCAGATGGCTATGCAGCTTATCGGCTAGTCCGGGTTGAGGGCGCGCTTCGCACGCGCAGACCACATATCCCCGGAGGGCGTGCCCTCCGGGGATATTTTCATTCGGCTTTCCGCCGCATCCGGCAATATCAGGTGGGGAGGTCAGCCGGGTTGGCCCACACACTCCAGCAAATCATTCTTCAAAGCCCAGAGCAGGGCAAAACGCGCACCTTCGGCACTGCGGCCCGGGGGACAAGCCCGGCGGATCAGCTCATCCGCCCGCGCGGGATGCCGGGCCTGCACCAGCATCCCGCGAAAATCCGCGCCGTCCAGGCAATGTTCCAGACCGGGCCAGGAAATGCAGAATTCCCGCCCGGCCCGGACGCGCTCACCCCTGGCCGTGGTCCGGACCCAGAGTCCGGGGGCCTCCACGGAGAGCGTCGCACTGGGATGACCGCAAAATAGCTCCCCCAGGCGCAAAAAAGCCGGATGCCGGGCCGTGCGCGCCCGCTCCTCGTCCGCCGGGCTCAGGGGCTCCCGCCGGAGTGCATCCCAGAAGGCCAGCCAGCGTCGGATGACGCCCTCCCAAGTGAAGTTTTCCAGCACGCGCCGCCGGGCCGCGCGCCCCATGCGCTCCCGCAACGGCGCGTCACAGACCAGACGGCGCAAAGCCTCGGCCAGGGCCGGAACATCCACCGCCGTCTGTTGTGCCCGATACATCTGGTGAATGTTGTCGGGCAGGGTCCGGGCGCGACAATCCAGCAAAGGCGTGGCCGCCGGGGCCAGAGTCGGGACCAGAAAACCGCTGGTTTCATGCTCCACCAGGTCCCGGTAGCCGTCCCAGTCCGAAACCACGGACGGCAGCCCGGCGGCTCCGGCCTCCAGCAGGGTCAGACCGAAACTTTCCTGGATATTGTCCGACGGCGACACAAAGACATCCGCCGCCGCGAACAGTTGACGCACATCTTCGGGCGAGGGATCGGGCGCCAGAGTGAGCGGCACCTTCAACGCCCGCGCGGCGGCCTCCAGAGCCTCCGGATAATGGTCGCCGGGCCGCGCTCCGCCGGAGAGCACCAGGCGCGGGCGGGCGGAGGGGACTTCCTCCATGACCCGGCGCAGGGCATAGAGCACGGGCAAGGCGTCCAGCTTGTCGTCCAGACTGATCCGGCCGTGCAGCAAACAGACTGTCTCTTCTGCGGCCAGACCAAAGCGCGCCCTGGCCGTGCGGCGCGCCTCCGGCACGAGTCCGGAAAAGGCGGCGGGGTCCACGCCCAGCGGGATGATCTCCAGCCGGGGCTGTGGCCAGGAAGGGTCCAGATGGTAGCCCTCGCGCAACTGCGCGAAATAGCCTTCCAGCACCTTGGACGCCGCGCGTGACGTGGCTCCGACGGCGTCGCGCCTGGTGACGCCGGGCCAGATCTGGGCCAGGAACCGCAGGGCGTAGTCCGCATAGCTGAGGGTGTGGTTAACGCTGGTGATAGGGAAAAGCCGGGGGGCCAGAGCGTTGCGCAGGGAGGTCAGCTCCGGCTGGCCGGCAATGGGGTCGGAAAGATGAAAGCAGTGGTACGGCGTGACGCGCAGCGCCCCGGCCAATTCCTGACGGCCGAAGATCTTCACGGCCTCCCGCGCCGCGGCGGGCAGGTCGCGGCGGGCAGCGAAGGCCGCGCGCAACGCATCCGGGTCGGCCACAAAAAAATGGTATTCCTCAAAGGGGTCAAGCCGGAGCAAAGCTTCCATGAAGCCGACATTGGCCACCTTGCGGCCATAGACCGCGCCGCCTTCCAGAAAGGGATGCAGTGTGCCGAAAATGCCTTCGCCCATGCGGCGCTTCCTCCTGAAATCCCATACTGACGGTCCGGCCTGAGCCAAGCCGGGGTTCAGGCCAACGCGGTCAGGTCATACTCCGTATTCTCAACGATATCGCACTCCACCAGCGCGCCGGGAGTCACGCCGGGGCCGCTGACGTAGGTCATGCCGTCCACCTCGGGCGCCTGGAACCAGACCCGCCCGCTGTGCAGGCCCGGCCACTCCGGATGCGGCGCATCCACCAGCACGGGCAGGCGACGGCCCACGTGGGCTTCCAGCAGACTTTCGCTGATGCCCGCCTGAATTTCCATGAGCGTGGCGCGGCGGCGTTCCTTGACCTCGTCCGGCACCTGATCCGGCAGCGTGGCGGCCGGTGTGCCCTCCTCGGCCTGATAGGCGAAGACCCCCAGATGCCGGAAACGGCTTTCCTCCACAAAACGGCAGAGACTGTCAAAATGCGCTTCGCTTTCGCCGGGATAGCCCACAATGAAGGTGGTGCGCACTGCGGCTTCGGGCAGGATGTCGCGCACCCGCTCCAGCACGCGCCGGGGATCGCCGGCAAAGGGTCGGCCCATGCGGGCCAGCACATCCGGGTGAGCGTGTTGCAAGGGAATGTCCAGATAGGGCAGCAGGGGCGCGCCCGCCTCCTTGATGAAGCGCAGCAGTTCCGGCGTGACGCCGCTGGGGTAGAGATAGAGCAGACGCAGCCAGGCCAGGCCGTCCAGGCCCATCAGCCTCTCCAGCAGGTACGGAAGAGTTTTTTTCCCTCCCGTATCGCCGCCCCAGGCAGTGACGTCCTGGGCCACCAGCACCAGTTCGCGCACGCCCCGCTCCAGCAGGCCGCGGGCCTCGGCCAGCAGATCCGGGGCCGCCTCTGAGCGGAGTCCGCCGCGTATGGAAGGGATGGTGCAGAAGGCGCACTTGTGGCGGCAGCCCTCGCCGATCTTGAGCCAGGCGTAGGACGGTCCGGTGGAGAGCAGGCGGCCGCCGTTACCCGTGACCTTTTCCGGCGGATCGGGCAGACCCAGGGCGTGGGCCAACAGAGCGGGCCAGTCCGCCAGATCCCCCGTGGGCAGCCAGAGGTCCACCTCGGGCAGTTCCCGGGCCAGTTCCTCCGCGCCGTAGCGGCCCACCATGCAACCGGCCACGGCCAGCAGAGGTTTGTTCTTGCAGCGGGCCAGCCGGTTTACGGCGTCCAGCACGGCCCGCACGGATTCGCGCACGGCCGGGGCGATAAAGCCGCAGGTATTGATGAAAACCAGACGCGCCCGGCCCATCTGGGCCACGCTTTTGACGGGCACGCCCAGAGAACCGAGCAGACGTTCGCTGTCCACCCGTTTTTTGGGGCACCCCAGACTCAGGGACCAGACCGTCAGGGCTTTTGTTGCCATGCGCGTGTTCATCGGCGCATACTACAGCGCGCGCGTCAGCTTGTCACCCGGCCCGCTCCGGAGCGTATCCGCCGCGCATCTTGTAAAAATGATAGACAACATGCTATCTTTTTTTCTGTAGCCAACTGCGTTCCTTACAGCGGTCTCTGTCCCGATTCGGCCGCCGCCTCCAAACATGCGCTGAAGGACGGCCTATGAATGAAGAGAGAGAGAGAGAGAGAGAGAGAGAGAGAGAGAGAGAGAGCCTCTGTAATGCCCCGTCGGCCGGATGTTCCGGACGCGGCGGAAATGGAACAACGCTATATCCGCCTGCTGAGCAATTTTTATGACCAGATCTACGATCTGGATTTCAGGATTGATTTTTACCGCTCCGTCTACCAGAGCGACGGCAAATTCTGCGCGCCGCCGGAAGGCCACGGCCTTGCCGCCATGCTGGAAGCGGCGGCGGATACGCTGATCCATCCCGAGGACAAAGCCGATTTTCAGCGCCTGTTTCAACGGGCGGAGCTGCGCCGCGCCCTGTCCTCTACCGGCGGAAGCACGGGCGGCGAATACCGCAAAAAGTGTCTGGACGGCAGTTACCGCTGGGTGCGGGTCATGGTGTTTCCTTTTGGAGGAAGCGGGCAGGAACGTTACCTGGTCTGCTTTCAGGACATCGACGTCCACAAGCACGTGGGCGCGAGCACCCGCGAAAACGTTCTCCTGCACATTCAGAGCCTGGACCATCTGCGCTACAGGGCCATTGCCGAGCAGACGCGCAGCATGGTCTTCGAATGGCAGGGCCCGGCGCTCACCTATGTGGACGCCCTGATTCCCCGCCTTCTGGCCGGGAATTACGACGGCCGTCATCTTTTTGAACTCTGGCGTGAAGACAAGGTTCTTTTTTCCGAAGACCGCGCCGTGTTCGAGAATTTTTTGCGCTCCCTGGCCGACAGCGAACCCTCCAGCGCGGTCACCATGCGCCTGCGCCGCCGCACGGGCGCGTTCACCTGGTACGTCCTCTCCTGCACACGTCTCGAAAACAACACGGACGAACCGCGCTACATGTGCAGCCTCAGAGATGTGGACAAGGCCATCCACATCGCGCGCTCCCTGCGCCAGCAGGCGGAATACGACGACCTGACCGGCGCCTGCACCATGCCCACCTTTCTGGAAAAAACCGGACGCCTGCGACACAAACGCCCGGACGCGCTCCGCCACATCGTGCGCTATGACGTGGCGGGCTTCAGGGCCATTGACGAACGCTTCGGTCAGGAAGAGGGCAGGCGTCTGCTGCGGGCCATTTCCTATCTGACCCGGGAAAACCTCGCCTCGGACCGGGAGCTCTTCGCCCGGCTCTCCGGCGATATTTTCCTGGTCTGCCTGGAAGGCGGCAGCGAACGCGTGCGGGAATTCATGGACTGGTTACGGCGCGGCGTCGCGGAATATGCCAACGCGTACCGGCCGGAACTTTTTTTCGGCGCCTGCCGACTGGACGATCCGGAAACGCCGGTGCGCGAAATCTGCGAACGGGCCTACCTGGCCCTGATGGCCGCCAAGGGACGCGGCCTGTCCGACCACGCCTTTTATGACGACGAACTGCGCCGACGGGTGCTGGAGGAACACTTCATCAAGGCGGAAATGTACGCGGCCCTGGCCGATGGGCAGTTTGTGCCCTACCTTCAGCCCAAGGTGGAAATATTCAGCGGCCGCATCGTGGGCGCAGAGGCCCTGGCCCGCTGGCGGCACCCGGAACGGGGCCTGATCCCGCCGAACCGCTTTGTTCCCTTCTTTGAGCGCAACGGCTTCATCGTCCTTCTGGACAAATACATCTGGGAGGAAGTCTGCAAGCTGCTGCGTTCCTGGCTGGACAAGGGCTATCGCCCCGTGCCCGTGTCCATCAACGTCTCGCGCCTGCATTTCAGCGACAACAGCTTCTGCGAAAAATTGCGGGCCCTGACCGACAAGTACCGCCTGCCCCGGCATCTGCTGGAACTGGAGCTCACGGAAAGCGCCTTTTTTGAGAATGAGAAAATCCTGCAGCAGACCATGCGCGACCTCCAGGAGTCCGGCTTCGCCTTCTCCATGGACGATTTCGGCACCGGCTACTCCTCCCTGAACACCCTGCGCGCCCTGCCCTTCAATACCGTCAAGCTGGACCGCGCCTTTGTCAGCGACGGCACGGACAACCGACGCGGGCGCATTGTGGCCCGCAATACCATCACTCTGGCCAAGCAACTCGGCATGAAGATCATTGCCGAAGGCGTGGAAACCGTGGAGCAGGCGCTCTTCCTGCGCAGCCTGGGCTGCGATCACGCCCAGGGATTTTATTATTCGCGCCCCATGGACGCGCGGGATTTTGAAACCTTCAGTTTCGTGCGCCGCAAATGCTTCTGGGTGGACCCGCGTCTTCAGGAAACCCTGCCGCGCCCGGAGGATGACGTGTGGGCGAAGAAGTAGGCGTCGCGCCGCGCGTTTCGGTACAATGGATATTTTACTACCATAGTGGCCCGGATTGCCAACGGCTATCAGGGGTGGTAGAAAGCTGGACAGGTTTTGGCGGGCCTTCAGAGCAGTTAACGCTTGAAAAAGCCGCCTGCGCGCGGTTGACGCATTGCATGCGTGAACCGCTCCAATCCTCACCCGGCGGCAGGGGCGGAAGATGAAACAGCGGATTCAGACATCAACCGGCCCGGCCCTGAGCCCGGCGGCGGACGAAGTGGAACTGGCCCGCTATACATGCGTGTTGCGCAGCATCTTCGACGAAATCTTTGAAGCGGATTTCACCGCCGACACCTACCGCCTGATCCACATGGGCGACGTGCTCTTCTGCCCGCCGCCGCCCGGCATGGGCCTGGCCGACACTTTGCAGGCCATTGCGCGCACGCTCATCGAGCCCGAGCATCAGGGAACCTTCCTGCGACTGCTCAATCCGGCGGCCCTGCGGGACGAGGAAAGCCTGCGGCAGGGCTATGCCTCCGGCGATGTGCGCAAAAAATGCCTCGACGGGCGCTACCGCTGGGCGCGTTTCACGGTCTTTCCCCTGTCCGACGCCGGTTCGGGCCAGTCGCTGCACATGGTCTGCGTGCAGGATGTGGACGAGCAGAAGCGGGCCGCCGGTCTGGCCCGTGAAAACGCCCTGCTCCAGCGCCAGCGCCTGGACGAAATGCGCTACAAGACCGTGCTGGACCACACCAACACCCTGGTCTTCGAGTGGCGCGCCAGACAGCCCACCTACACTTCGCCGCACATTCCCCAACTGCTGGCGGGCAATTACAACGGCCGCCGTCTGTTCGACGTCTGGCGCGAGGACGGCGTGCTGTTCCCCGAGGACGGCGGCGCTTTCAATGCCTGTCTGCGCGAACTGGAACAGGGCGCTTCCTCCGGCGAGATGACCGTGCGCCTGCGCCGCCGCGACGGGCGCTTCATCTGGTGCAGAGTGACCTACACCTGCCTGACCGACCCCGAACTCGGCGTGCGTTACATCGGCACCATCAATGATGTGGACGAAGTCACCCTGGCCATGCAGGCCCTGCGCTTCAGGGCGGAGTACGATCCCCTGACCGGCGCCTACAATATGCAGACGTTTTTTGAAAAAGCCGGAGAGCTGATCCGCCGGAGCGGGGACAGGCCCCGCCATATCGTGCGTTTCGACGTGGCCGGTTTCAAGGGCATCAATGAAATGTTCGGCCTGGAAGAAGGCGACCGCCTGCTGCGGGCCATCGCCCATCTGGTGCGCGAACAGATCGACAAGCAGCGGGAAACCTTCGCCCGGCTGTCCGGCGACGTCTTTGTGGCCTGCCTCGAGGGCGGGCGCGAGCGGGTGCGGCGCTTTGTGGACTGGCTCTCGCTCCAACTGCGCGAATACACCCAGTCCTACCGGGTCATGCTCTTTTTCGGCATCTGCCCGGTGGAAAAACGCAAAACGCCGGTGCACGTGCTCTGCGACTGGGCCCACCTGGCCCTGAAAACCGTCAAGGGCAGCGATCTCACCAACTATGCCTTTTACGACGGCGAACTGCGCGCCCGGCTGCTGGACGAGAACAACATCAAGGACCAGATGCACGAGGCTCTGGAAAAAGGCCAGTTCGTGCTCTACCTCCAGCCCAAGGTGGAGATTTCCACCGGCCGCATTGTGGGGGCCGAGGCTCTGGCCCGCTGGCGGCATCCCACGGACGGCCTGATCCTGCCGGGCCGCTTTGTGCCGCTGTTCGAGCGCAACGGCTTCATCGTCCGCTTTGACGAATACATCTGGGAAGAAACCTGCAAGATGCTGCGCCTCTGGCTGGACAAGGGCTACCGGCCCACGCCCGTGTCCATCAACGTCTCGCGCATGCACTTCAACGACGACAATTTCTGCGACAAACTGCTGCGCCTGACCGGCAAATACAATTTGCCCCGGCATCTGCTGGAGCTGGAACTCACGGAAAGCGCCTTTTTTGAAAGCGAAAAAACCCTGATCCGGGTTATGAAGGAGCTTCAGGAACAGGGTTTCGTCTTTTCCATGGATGATTTCGGCACCGGCTACTCCTCCCTGAGCACCCTGCGCTCCCTGCCCTTCAACATCGTCAAGCTGGACCGCACCTTCATCAGCGACGGCACGGACAACGAACGCGGCCAGATCGTGGCCCGCAACACCATCACCATGGCCCGCCAACTGCGGATGAAGATTATCGCCGAGGGCGTGGAAACCCTGGAACAGGCGCATTTTCTGCTCAGCATCGGCTGCAATTACGCCCAGGGCTACTATTACTCGCGGCCGGTGGACCCCGCGGAATTCGAAGTGCTCAGCTTTGTGCAGGAAAAAGCCTTCTGGGTGGACCCCGGCATCCGGAGCGAAGCCCGCCGCCTGAACCTGCCCCTGGCCCCGGTCTCTCCGGTCAGGGAATACTGAGCCGACCGGACGCGGCACGTACCGCAGCAAAACACATCAAACCACGAAATTAAAACGGCAGACGCAGCAGGCGCAGGCTGTCGGGCTGAATGTAGAGCAACCGGCCGGGACTCACAGCCTCGGGCCGGGTCACAAAGCTGTCCTTGCGGATATTCAGGATGGCTTCGGCCTCATGACTGCAGTCAAAAAGGTGCAGGATCTCGTCGTCCATGCGGTCGGCGGTGGTCCAGTGCCGGTTCACCGGCGGGCCTTCCGGGGTCAGGCTGCGCATGAAGCGGAAAATGACCGCCCGCCCGCTCGGCGGCGCGAGCCATTCCTGACAGACCCGCCAGAGTTCGCTTACCGAGGGCTGCGCCTCAACGTTGAAGGGCACGCGCACTTCCAGGGGAAAGGTGCGGCTCTGCGCCCGCAGCATGCCGTCCACCAGATTGAGATAATCGGTTTCCTGTTCCAGCACGGCCTTGAAGGCCTCGGGCGCGCCCGCCAGAGCCAGCAGGGTTTCGTTGAGAATGTCCCGCGCCTTGAGCACCCGGATGCCGTGGGTCAGGCGCAAGGCGTTGAGCACCGCGTAAATGGCGCAAAAGGTGTCCAGCTTGCCCTGGAAAAACGGTTTGACCATACGGCCCCTCCGGGCCTTGTTATGCCCGCAAGGCCCGGAGGGGTCAAGACGGCCGGGGCGGCGCTCCGCAGGACGGACGCATCTAAAAACCTGATGGCCCAAGGAACGGACCAAGCGCCCCCGACGCCGAAAAGGCTGGTTTTGACGAATACGCTACGGCAGAGAAGGGGCCGGGAAAAGTTGAAATCAGCTGCGTCCGCCCTTTTCCTTTACAAGCCGGTGGCGCGCATGTATAAGAGGACATTCATCAACTATATCACAATACCTTGATATGCAGATATTAACCACCCCCCAGGAATTGGCGGCCCAATGCCGGGCCTGGCACGCCCAGGGCGAGGACGTCGCTCTGGTTCCCACCATGGGCTATTACCACGCCGGGCACGAGGATCTCATGGTCCACGCGCGCGGCTTGGCCAAACGCCTGGTGGTCAGCCTGTTTGTGAATCCGGCGCAATTCGGCCCCGGCGAGGATCTGGAAGCGTACCCCCGCGACGCCGAGCGCGACGCGGCCATTGCCGAACGACGCGGCGCGGACGTGCTTTTCATGCCTGAACCGGGCTCCATGTACGCGCCGGACCACGCCACCTGGGTGGAAGTGCCCGAACTGGCCAAGGGCCTCTGCGGACAGAGTCGACCCATCCACTTCCGGGGGGTCTGCACCGTGGTGCTCAAGCTCTTTCTGCTCACCCGGGCCGACGTGGCCGTATTCGGCCAGAAGGACTGGCAGCAGCAGGCCATCATCCGCCGCATGGTCCGCGACCTCAACGTGTCCACGCGCATTGAGGCCCGCCCCACGGTGCGCGAGGCCGACGGGCTGGCGCTGTCCTCCCGTAATGTCTACATGACCGCCGAGGAACGCGCCCAGGCCCCGGAAATCCGCGCCGCCCTGCTCTACGCGCAGAAGCTGGCCCGGGAGGGCGAAACCAGCGCCGCCCTGCTGCGCGAAGCCGTGCTGCGGCGCTGGTCCGAGCGCCTGCCCCTGGGACGGCTGGACTATCTTTCCATCGTGCATCCCGAATCCATGGCCCCGCTCGGCGCGGTGGACGGCCCGGCGCTGATGGCCTGCGCGGTGCGTATGGGCAAGGCCCGGCTTATCGACAATATTTTGCTGCGCCAATGACGGCTGCGGCTTACGTACGCAAGGATCAGAGAAGGAGACGACAATGCAAACCAAGGGCAAATACTTTTTCACCTCCGAATCCGTGACCGAGGGGCATCCCGACAAGGTGGCCGACCAGATTTCCGACGCCGTGCTGGACACCCTGCTGGCCCAGGACTCGGAGGCCCACGTGGCCTGCGAAACCCTGGTGACCACGGGCATGGCCGTCATTGCCGGTGAAATCAGCACGCGCGGCTATGCGGACCTGCCCACGGTGGTGCGCGACACCATCAAGAACATCGGCTACAACAGCTCGGAAATGGGCTTTGACTGGCAGACCTGCGCGGTCATTTCTTCCATCGACCACCAGTCCCCGGACATCGCCCAGGGCGTGCTGCGCACCAAGCCCGAAGATCAGGGCGCCGGCGACCAAGGCATGATGTTCGGCTACGCCTGCAATGAAACCGCCACCCTGATGCCCGCGCCCATCTACTGGGCTCACCAGCTCTCGCAGCAGCTGGCCCGCGTGCGCAAGGACGGCATCGTGGACTTCTTCCGCCCGGACGGCAAGACCCAGGTTTCCTTCGAGTACCAGGACGGCAAGCCCGTGCGCATCAACAACGTGGTGGTTTCCACACAGCATACGGCCAGCGTCAGCCAGGATGAAGTGGCCGAAGCCGTGAAGAACGAGGTCATCCGCCCCATTCTGGAACCCTCCGGCTATTTTGACGAAAAAGACTGCGAAATCTTCATCAACACCACGGGCCGCTTTGTGGTGGGCGGTCCCATGGGCGACTGCGGGCTCACCGGCCGCAAGATCATCCAGGACACGTACGGCGGCAGCGGCCATCACGGCGGCGGCGCATTCTCCGGCAAGGACCCCTCCAAGGTGGACCGCTCCGGCGCGTACATGGGCCGCTACATTGCCAAAAACGTGGTGGCCGCCGGTCTCGCGCCGGTCTGCGAAGTGCAGATCGCCTATTGCATCGGCGTGGCCCAGCCCGTGAGCGTGCTGGTGTCCTCCCAGGGCAGCGGCGACATTCCGGACGAAATCCTGACCAAGGCCGTGCGCGAAGTTTTTGACCTGCGTCCCTACTTCATCAGCAAGCGCCTGAACCTCAAGCGCCCCATCTACGCCAAGACCTCCTGCTACGGGCATTTCGGCCGCGAACTGCCGGAATTCACCTGGGAAGCCACGGATGCGGTGGCCGATCTGCGCACCGCCGCGAAAGTCTAAGATGATCAGCGACCGACGCGTCTTTTGCCTCTGAATCGCGTCAACATCCCGTAACGGAGCAGGCCCGTCCCAGACATGCCTGCTCCGTTACGGGATATTTTCTTGTCAGAAAACACGCATACGGCCGCACGGCAACCCTGGTCATGCCGTCGTCTCCCTCAAAAGCGCAAGCCTTGCCAGCGGCCGGGGCCTTTCATATACTTGTGCCGGATCGGCGCGGAGAGCCAGCCGCCCTTTCTCCCCCTTTCGGGACATTTCACGAACAGCGGCGCGGCAGCGCGCGGAACACGAGGCAGAGCATGGCGGGCAATACCTTCGGGCGCATCCTGCGTCTGACCACTTTTGGAGAATCCCACGGTCCGGGTCTGGGCGGCGTGCTGGACGGCTGCCCGGCCGGTCTGGAGCTTTGCGAGGCCGACATGCAGGCCGAACTGGATCTGCGCAAGCCCGGCCAGGGCCCCACGGCCACCAAGCGCAAGGAGTCCGACACGGTGCGTCTGCTCTCGGGCGTGTTCGAGGGCCGCACCACGGGCACGCCCATCGGCTTTTACATCGCCAACGAAGACCAGCGCTCACGCGACTACGGCAATCTGGCCGACGTCTTCCGGCCCGGCCATGCGGACTGGGGCTATTTTCAGAAATACAACGGCCTCCGCGACCATCGCGGCGGCGGGCGCTCCTCGGGCCGGGAGACGGCCGCGCGCGTGGCGGGCGGCGTCATCGCCAAAAAAATTCTGGCCCGCAAGGACGTCGGTATACAGGCGGCCTGCGTGGAACTGGGCGGCATTGCCGTGCCCGCCGGGGACGTTGACATGGAGCGCGCCCTGAGCCGCCCCTATTTCGCGGCTTCCGACGCCGCCCCGGCCCTCTGGGACGCGGCTGTGGCCGAGGCGCGCAAGGCCGGTGACACACTGGGCGGCATCGTGCAAATCGTGGCCCGCAATGTGCCCGCCGGGCTGGGCGAGCCGGTCTTCGACAAGCTGGAGGCCGTGCTGGCCCACGCCATCATGAGCGTGGGCGCGGTCAAGGGCGTGGAAGTGGGCGAAGGCTTCGCGGCAGCCCGCTTGCGCGGTTCGCAAAACAACGACGCCCTGCTGCCCGGTGCGGACGGCTCCATCTCCTCCGCCCGTTTCACCTCCAATCACGCGGGCGGCATACTGGGCGGCATTTCCAGCGGTCAGGACATTGTGCTGCGCGCGGCCGTCAAGCCCATTGCCTCCATCGCCCAAGAACAACAAACTGTGGACAAGGAAGGCCGGGCCGCCGCGGTGTTGGTCGGGGGACGTCACGACCTGTCCGCCATTCCGCGCATTGTGCCTGTGCTTTCGGCCATGACCGCCCTGGCCCTGGCCGACGCCCTGCTGCTGCAAAGCCGCATGGAGCACGGCCTGTGAATCCTCAAGCCACGGCAAAAACACGCTCCCTGGCGGATCTGAAATCCGTGGGCAAGGCTTCGCTGGCGGATTTCCACCTGCTGGGCGTGGACAGCGTGGCGGCCCTGGCTGCTGCTGATCCGCGTGAGCTTTACGAGCGTCTCTGCCGTCTGCAAGGCGTCACGGTGGACATCTGCCAGTACGATCTTTTTTGCTGCGCCGTGGCCCAGGCCCGCGATCCGCACCTGCCGCCGGAACAGTGCGACTGGTTCTGGTGGTCGCGCCGACGCAAGACGCGCAATGCTACCGGGGCAGGCGGGGCGGAGGACTGATGGCCGACCTGCCCCTGCTGCGCGATCCTGACGCCGTGGAACTTACCGGCACGGTGGAGCGCGTGATCTTCCACAATGAAGAGAACGGCTACACCGTCCTGCGTCTGTTGCCGGACAAAGGCCGTCCCGGCGAGGCCAAGGTGGCGGGCGCGCCGCCGCGTACCGTGAGCCGCGATCCCGTGTCCTGCGTGGGGCATATGGTGGACCCGCAGGCCGGCGTGCAGCTCAGGGTGGCCGGACGCTGGGTGAACAACGCCCGTTTCGGCCGCCAGGTGGAATTCTCCAGCTCCGAGGAAGTGCTGCCCGCCACCAGCGAGGGCATCCGCCTCTATCTGGCCTCGGGCCTGATCAAGGGCGTGGGCGAGGAGCTGGCCGGGCGCATTGTGGAAGTCTTCGGCACGGACACCATCCGCATGCTGGATGAGGAGCCGGAACGCCTGCTCCAGGTGCGCGGCGTGGGCCGCAAAAGCCTGGCGCGCATCCGCGAATCATGGGCCGAGCACCGGGGCATGCGCGATCTGCTGCTTTTTCTCCAGCCTCACGGCATCACCCCGGCCTATGCCGTGCGCATCTACCGGGCCTACGGCAGCCAGGCCCTCAACGTGGTGCGTGAAAATCCCTACCGGCTGGCCATGGACATCCACGGCATCGGCTTTGTCACGGCCGACGCGGCCGCCGCCAAGCTCGGCTTCGAGCCGGACCACCCCCTGCGCATCCAGGCCGGGACGCTCTATATCCTGCAAAAGGCCACGGACGACGGCAACGTCTACCTGCCCGAAGCCAAACTGGTGCAGGAGGTCTGCGTCCAGCTGAATGTGGAGCCGGAGCGGGCTCTGGACGCCATCGCCGCCCTGGAACTGGACGAGCGTCTGGTGCGGGAAGACCTGGAGGCTCTTGGCGGCGCTGCCGGACCCGGCGAAGAGAGCGGCGAGGACGGAGAGGAGGGCAATGAAGTGGGCGTCTATCTGCGCCGTTATCACCATTGCGAAGCCAAAACCGCCTTTTATCTCCAGCGCCTGCTGCATTCGCCCAAGGCCGTGCGTTTCGAAAACCCGGACGCCCTGGTGGACAAAGTCACCGGCGAGCTGCCCATCGCCCTGGCCCCGGAACAACTGGAGGCCGTGCGCACTGCGGCGCGCAGCAAGGTCATGGTGCTTACCGGCGGGCCGGGCACGGGCAAAACCACCATTATCAACGCCATCATCAAACTGTTCGGCGAGGTGCGGGCGCGCATTCTGCTGGCCGCGCCCACAGGCCGGGCCGCCAAGCGCATGGCCGAAACCTCGGGCCGCGAGGCGCGCACCATCCACCGCCTGCTTGAATACAGTCCCAAGGAGGACGGCTTCGCCCGCAACGAGGACAATCCCCTGGCCTGCGGCCTGCTGGTGGTGGATGAAGCCTCCATGATGGACACCCTGCTCTTCTACCACCTGCTCAAGGCCGTTCCCCTGGGCGCGACCCTGGTGCTGGTGGGCGACGTCTACCAGTTGCCCTCGGTGGGGCCGGGCAACGTGCTGGCGGACATCATCGCCTCGGGCGTGGTGCCGGTGGTGGAGCTGACCGAAATTTTCCGTCAGTCCGCGGAAAGCGAAATCATCTGCAACGCGCACCTCATCAACCACGGCGAGGTGCCGAACCTGGAATCCAGCAAGGAGCGGCTCTCGGACTTTTACTTCATCCACCAGAACAACCCGGAAAAAGCGGCGGACCTGATGGTGGATCTGGTGAAGAACCACATCCCGCGCCGCTTTGGCCTGGACCCGGTGGACGACATCCAGGTGCTCACCCCCATGCACAAAGGGGCCGTGGGCGCGGGGCAGATGAACACGCGTCTGCAGGAAGCCCTGAACCCCAACGGTCTGGAGGTGCGGCGCGGCGACCGGGCCTTCCGCCTGCACGACAAGGTCATGCAGGTGCGCAACAATTACGAGAAGGACGTCTTCAACGGCGACATGGGCCGCATCGTCTTTCTGGACCCCAAAGAGCGCACGCTGAGCGTCAATTTTGACGAGCGCGTGGTTCCCTATGATTTTGACGAACTGGACGAACTGGCCCCGGCCTATGCCATTTCCATCCACAAATCACAGGGCTCGGAGTACCCGGCCGTGGTCATTCCCATTATGATGCAGCATTACGTGCTCTTGCAGCGCAACCTGATCTACACGGGCGTGACGCGCGGCAAAAAGCTGGTAGTGCTGGTGGGCGAATCCCGCGCCCTGCACATGGCCGTCAAGAACAACAAAACCCGCAAGCGCTATACGCGTCTGGCCCAACGGCTGAACCCCGGAAACTGACAAATTTTGCCGAAGATTGTTATCATGGTCATTTACGCGGCCTTTTTGTGACGAATAGACGTCATTACCTGAAATTTATCCCATTCTATATTGACAAAACACTTTTTTAGGTAAATCTTTATAGAAAAGCGGGAGGTGCGCCATGCCCAGCGATCACGCGCTCTTCAATTGCAGTCAGGATCACGAAATCAATTATGTCGCGTCTCTGTATCTGGAGCACCAGAAAGTACGTGAATACCTCAAAGAAAAATGCGCCGACGGCACCATCAGCCACTGGACGCATAAAAAACTGTACGAGCATCTGGAAAGCCAAGGCTTTACCAAAATAAAATGAGGCTTGGCGGGCTTCACGTCCAGCCACGGGCAGATCATTTTCGTGCCGGTGCGGCACGACCGGGAGGGCGGCTGAAAAGCCGCCCTCCCGCATTGACAACGCGCTTTCAGCTGACGCGGCGGCTTCAGGCCACCTGACCGGCCTGCCGTGTTTTTTCTTCTCCGGCCGCCCGCCGCCAGGCCGCGATATCTTCCACACTGAGCAACGGCATGCTGTGCGCGCGGGCAAAGGCCGCCACTTCCGGCAGGCGGGCCATGCTGCCGTCCTCATTGGTCAGTTCGCAAAGGACCCCGCAGGGAGCAAGACCGGCCAGAGCCATGAGATCCACTGTGGCTTCGGTGTGTCCCCGCCGCTCCAGTACGCCGCCGGGGCGGGCCCGCAACGGAAAGACATGGCCCGGACGGCGCAGATCCTCGGGGCGGGCTCCGGGCCTGACGGCCGCCAGAACCGTCGTCACCCGGTCGGCGGCGGAAACGCCGGTTGTCACGCCGACGGCCGCCTCAATGGATACGGTGAAGGCCGTGCCCTGCGTATTGGTGTTGACCTCGGTCATCATGGGCAGACCAAGGCGGCGGACGCGCTCGTCCGTCAGGCAAAGGCAGACGATGCCGCTGCAATGCCGGATCAGCAGGGCCATCTGGGGCACGCTGAGAGTCTGGGCCGAAAAAATCAGATCCCCTTCATTTTCGCGGTCTTCATCGTCCACGATGCAGACGCCCTGTCCGGCGCGCACCGCGTCCAGAGCGCGGCGCATCCGCTCCTGGGAAGAACCGAACGAGGCAAGGGGAGATTGGGACACAGTTGAAGTTGTGGCCCGGCATGAGGCCCAGGTGGGAAGAACCGAACGAGGCAAGGGGAGATTGGGACTGATGCATGACATGCTCCTTGTCCGGCCATACAGGCCGGGAGATGGTGCATCAGGGCGTGGCGGAACGCCGGGCGTCAGCAACAGGCGGCCGCTTTTTCACAGAAAAAACAGCGCCCGGCGCAAGCGCGCGGCGTGCATGACCATTCTCTTCCATCCGGACTGTTACCGTCGGCTCCGGAATCACACCGGATCTGCTGACCCTTCACGGAAGGCGCTCGCGGGCTGGCGGCGCGCAGGGCGCGACCGCATCACCGCCGGTGGGGACTTGCACCCCGCCCTGAGAATGGAGGCAGCATACGCCCGGAGCGGGCGTATGACAAGGTGTGGACATGCCCGGATGAGAGCGGACGCATACGGACGTCTCCGGCCTCAAAACACCAGCGCTTCATACCAGAACAGCCGCGCGCCGGGCGCGCGCCAGCTGCCGCCGGGCAGGCCCGCCTTGGCGCAGAGCTGTTCCAGGTAGGTTGCGCGATCCCAGCCCTGTTCCACGGGCACCTGCGGCAGAAAAACGCCGCTGCGCCCCATGTATTGCAGGGCAAGACCGTGCCGTCCCACTTCAATGGCTTGCGGGTCCGGGCAGGGAGTCAGTTCGTCCAGCACGGAAATATGGGAAGCGGTTTCGGGCCATTCGCGCACGGTCAGCGGCGGGAAACGCGGGTCTTCAAAAGCGGCGGCGCGGGCCATTCGCCACACATTCAGAAAGAGCGGTTCGCGGCCCACAATGGTTCCGATGCAACCGCGCAAGCGACCGTCCAGGGTAAGCGTTACAAAAGAACCCAACGCGCGGCGCAACGTGTCCGGGCCTGCCGCCGCTGCACCCGCGCTCGCCGGCGGCTCCGGCGGCCGGGCCGCGTCCCTCCCGGCCAGAGCGCTTTCGATGGCCAGACGGGCCACGCGGCTCAGATAGTCCCGCTCCGCGTCATTCAGGGAAAAGGAAAGCGCCATGCGGCCTCCTCAGACATAACGCCCGGTGTTCAAAGCTTGCTGTACGGCCTCAAAACAAGAAATGCCACAACATGTGTTGCGGCAGATCTTGCAAAAATCGGCGCGACGCGCAAAGCGCGGAGTTTTGCTTTTTCCGCAAGAAAGGCGAATCCGGCGGGAGGGAGTGTATTCAGACATACATGACCGACCCGGCAGACGAAGCCTGCCGCCGCGAAAAAACAAAAGAACCGCTTTGCGCCTAGTCTTCGCCCTCGGCGTGGGACTGCTTGCCCGCACCCTTCAGACCGTACATGCTGGTGGAACCGGAGGACCAGAATTCCAGCACTTCCTCATTGATCAGCTTGGTGAGGATTTTCTTCACGTCGCGGGGACCCTTGTCCGGGAAGAGTTCCAGGAAGTCCTTGAAGTAGAACTTGGATTTGGACGCGGATTTGCTTTTCAGAAATTCAACAACAACGTCTTTGTCGTCAGCCATGAGCTTTCTCCTGTCCCGGCGGCGCGGACGCGCCGCCGGGGTTACGCAAAGTGCCTAGAACTTGAACTGGGTGCTCTGCCGCCAAGTATAGTAGGCGGAATCGCGGAAGTCGTCGATGAGGTGGTGGGTGAACTCAAGGCCGGTCAGCTTGAAGAAGCTTTCCCAACCGATGCGTTCGGCCCATTCGCCCAGGCGCTCGTATTTTTCGGCGTTGGCGGCGTAGACTTCGACAATGTGCTTCACGGTCTTGGTCAGGCTGGGCCAGCGCGGCGGTTCGTTGGGGATGTAGCCCACAACCACCTTGGAGAACTTGGGCATGGAGATGCGGTTGGAAACCTTGCCGCCCACCATGATGGCGATGCCGTCACCCTCGCTGTCGGCGATGGGCAGGGCCGGGCACATGGTGTAGCAGTTGCCGCAGTACATGCAGCGGTCTTCCTTGATGGCGATGGAGTTCACCTTCTCGCCGTTGTGCTCCACCTTGGTGGGACGCACGGCGGCAGTCGGGCAGGCGGCCACGGCCAGCGGAATTTCGCAAAGCTGGTCGGCCCATTCATGGTCGATCATGGGCGGTTTGCGGTGGATGCCCACCAGGCCGATGTCCGAGCAGTGCACGGCGCCGCACATATTGATGCAGCAGGCCAAGGCCACACGCACGGGCGCGGGCATGCGCATGTGCTTGAACTCGTCGAACAGGGCGTCCATCACGCATTTCACCGGGCCGGAGGCGTCGGTGGCGGGGGTGTGGCAGTGCACCCAGCCCTGGGTGTGAATCATGTTGCTGACGCTGGCGCCCGTACCGCCCACGGGGAACTTGAAGGAACCGCCGTCGAACTTGCGGGAGTTCAGGTCGTCGCGCAGGGCCTTCATGGTGGCTTCGTCTTCCACCATGAATTCGATGTTGTTACGGGTGGTCCAGCGCAGGTAGCCGCCGCAGTATTTGTCGGCGATGTCGCACAGCTCACGGATGTGAGTGATGGACATGGTGCGGGTGCCGCCCACACGCACGGTGTAGACCTTGTCGCCGCTCTCGGCCACGTGCAGCAGCACGCCGGGCTCCAGAATTTCGTGATAGAGCCACTTGCCGAAGTTCTTTTTGATCACCGGCGGGAAATAATCGTCGTACTTATGAGGACCGATGTCGGAGATGCGGCCTTCCATCGGTTTCTGGGGATTGTACCCGGTAGAAATAAAAGCCATGTTCGTTTCCCCCTTTAACTAGCGTTGATGGCGTTTGCGGAACTCGGCAAGATCGCGGTTCCAGCCGCCGGGCACTTCCTCTTCCTTGAAGAAGATAAACGGATTGGTACGCGGCGCTTTCACCTGGCAGGGCATAGCCGGCACGTCAGTAACTTCCAGCAGCTTCTGGAAGGAGAGGCGCTTCATGGTTTCGCCCACGCGTTCGCGGTTTTTGCCTTCTTCCATCCACCAATCCCAGATTTTTTCAATGACTTCCTTGACGTCGTCATAGGGGGCTTCACAGGAGATGAAGGGAACAAGCAGCGAGCCCATCTGCGCGCCGTCCACCACAGGGGCCTTGGCGCCCACCAGGATGCTGGCGCCGCGCTCGTCGCCGATGTGCAGGGCCTGGGGCATGGTATTGATGCAGTGCATGCAGCGCACGCAGTCGGCGGTCTTGATGGAGAGCTTGGAACCGTCCCACTTCATGCAGTGGCTGGGGCAACGGTCAATGACTTCCTTCTGGAGGTCGAACTTGCCCCAGTCGCGCCCGGCGTGCGCACCCGCGTTGGGTTTGATTTCGCCGGCCACATAAGCCTTGACCTTTTCCTGGTCGATCTTGATGTCGTCCTTCCAAGTGCCCACCACGGCGAAGTCGGAACGGGCCATGGCGCAGACACAGCCGTTGGGGCAGCCGTCGAACTTGAACTTGAACTTGTAGGGGAAGGCCGGACGGTGCAGTTCGTCCTGGTAGTCCATGGTCAGCTGATAGCACATGTCCTGCGTGTTGTAGCAGGCGTATTCGCAACGGGACTGGCCGAGGCAGGCTTCAGGCGTACGCAGGTTGGAGCCGGAACCGCCGAGGTCCACATTCATCTTGTGGGTCAGCTCGTGGAAGACTTCTTCCAGCTGGGCGGTCTGGGTGCCCAGCAACACGATGTCGCCGGTGGAACCATGCATGTTGGTCAGGCCGGAACCGCGCAGATCCCAGATGTCGCACAGGTCGCGCAGGAACTTGGTATTGTAGTATTTGCCAGCAGGCTGGGCCACACGCATGGTGTGGAAGTGAGCCACGCCGGGGAACATCTCGGGCTGGTCGCAGTAACGGCCGATAACGCCGCCGCCGTAACCGAACACGCCCACGATGCCGCCGTGCTTCCAGTGGGTTTCCTTTTCGGCGTAGGAAAGTTCCAGCACGCCGAGCAGGTCTTCAGGGCAATCCACAGGGATCTGATAGTCAAGACCCTTGGGATTTTTGGCCCGCGCGGCCGCTTCCTGTTTGATGTCGGACACAAAGCTCGGCCAGGGGCCTGATTCGAGCTGATCCAACTGGGGGGTTGCATATTTCGCCATTGCCATACCTCCACATGGTTTGATTGTATCACGCCATCGCGTGACATGCCGTTCCGGTGCGCCAATCCCGGAGCATCGCAAAACGGACTTCTGCGCGTACGCCGATCCGCGGCGGGAATGCGTCCCGCCCCGGTGCCGCCGGCAACTTTTCAAGCCGCCGCGACGCCCGCTCCGCCACAGCGGAACGCCCCATAGGGATCAGGAACGAGCGGGCGAGCCAGAGCCTCGGCCCCTCGGGCCGCAACGCGGTCTATTGGTTGCATATCTTATTTTTCCCCTGATGACAACCGGCAGAGCCGAACATTGACCACATTTTCACAGCGGCGCGGCCGTTCTCCCGCCGGAGGACGCGCGCGGTCTTGGCAAAGACGGCGCTTTGGGCATAGAATATCCGCGCTTCACCATTCCATGTACAAGACAAAACCACAGCAAACAAACGGACAGCCATGAAAGACGAACGCGGCTTGTATTACCACCCCCAGGCCGGCAACAACCAGGCCAGGGTCTATGTGCGGCGGGGGCCGGACGGCGAAGTGGAATTCCGCCTCTGGCAGGCGGACCATCCCGAGATCTGGGAGCGCCATCCCTGGCTCAGCCTGGACGTGGTGCGCAACGCGGCCCGCCTGTACCGGACGGAACGCAACGAGGAGGCCGACCCCCTCAAGCTCTACGACCTGGCCGTGGCCAGAGCCCTGCTGCGGGAGGACGAAGCGTGAGCGAACGCTGGCTGCTGGCCAACAGAGCCTTTTTTGTGCGCGACCTGGTGCGCGACTACTGCATGGTCTTCCGGTTGTTGTCCGATCAGCGGCGGCGCTTTGAGCGCGACGGCACGGTATCCTACTCGGCCCTGCGCGACCTGCTGGGCGAGGCCATGCGCAAGGGCGTGTTCTGGCGGCTCAAGGACACGGCCCATCACCTGTTCCGCAATGCGACCCGCCCGGCTTCCGCAACGGTGGAAGGCCAGGGCATCGTGCTCTGGCAGTACGCGGCCAGCCCGCATCCCGACGGCATGGCCGTGCAGAGCCCGGTGGAGGCCCTCATCGACTGGTGCGTTGGTTACGCTTTTCACGAATGCGCCAAGCTCAAGGAAGACGCCTTCCAGGGGCAGCATTACGCCAACCGTCTGGCCCAGCTGGGCCGCCATCCTGCGGTGACCAACGAACTCTACGGCCCCCTGAGCGCCCTGGCCGCTCAGACCGCCGAAAGCTCGGCACGTGAACTGGAGCGCATCCTGCATGTGCTGTCGCACGGCCTCTTCCTGCTGACCCGCTATCTGACGGGGGAAGGCGACAACGGCCGCCTGGCCCGCTGGCTGGCCTGCGAGGAGCCGCTGGCACGCGAGGTCTTCGGGCAGTATTATCCGGATCTGCTCACGACCCTGTATGACGGCGAACCCGCGCGCCTCTATCTGCTGGCCGCACGGGATTTTCTGGAGTCCGGCCGGCAGGAGCCCGCCCAGGCCCTGTTGCGGCGCGCGCGGGAGCGGAATCTGCTCAACGCCGAAGGCCTGGAGCTGCTGCGCGGGCTGGAGGCCGGTTCCGCCGGGGAAGACGACGCGGCGCTGTGCGCCGCATGCGCCCAGAGCGGCGCGCTGCGCTGCATGGACGTCCCGGAGCCGGACGCGTGAACAGGGCCTTCCGCGCCCTGCGGGTCTGCCTGGCTCTCCTGCTCTGCGCGGTTCTGCTGAGCGGCTGCGGCTCGCGCTCCTGGCGCAAGGGCGGCGTGCCGGGCAGCAAACCCTATACCGTGCGCGGCAAGACCTATTATCCGCTCAAATCCGCCCACGGCTTTGTGGAAGTGGGCGTAGCCTCCTGGTACGGGCCGGGTTTCCACGGCAAAAAAACCGCCAATGGCGAGCGCTACAACCAGTACGCCATGACTGCGGCCCATAAAATCCTGCCTTTGGGCACCAAGGTGCGCGTCACCCACCTGGGCAACGGCCGCTCCATCATCGTGCGGGTCAATGACCGGGGCCCCTTTGTGGACGACAGGGTCATCGACCTCTCGCGCGGCGCGGCCACGCGTTTGAACATGATGGGCACGGGCACGGCCAGGGTGCGCATCCAGAGCCTGGGCGGCATTCCCCAGATGCGCGAGGACGGCGACATGTCCGGCCCCTTCTACGTGCAGGTGGGGGCCTTCGCCAACAAGGACAACGCCTACAAACTGATCGGCATCCTGACCCGGTCCGGGCACAAGGGCCGCCTGCAGTTCGGCAGCAACAACATGTGGAACGTGCAGGTGGGGCCGTGGCAGGATTCCAACGGCGCGCAGCAGATGCTGGAGATGTTCAGGGCGCTCTACCCCCATGCCTTTGTGGTGGGAGGGAGCTGAGGCGCGCAACGCGTCCGGCTATTCCTCCCACAGGGTGCGCAGCAGGGGGCTGGCGAAGAGATCCGCGGGCGTGACCACGGCCTCCTCCGGCGGGGGCATGTTTCCCCCGTAGCGGCGGAGCGCTTCCTTTGCCAGAGCGGGCCGGGACAGATTGAAATCCCGAAAATGCCGGGGCCGGCAGAGAGTGATGCCGGCGGCGCGCCGGTAAAGCTTCCAGACCAGTTCCGAACAATAAAGTTTCTCGTCGGACCAGCGGAACTGCCGGTCATAACCGCGACCCAGCATGTCCACGCCCGTACGCCGCATGCGCTCCAGAACGGCGGGCGTGAGAACGGCATCCGCGTTTTTGAGACGCTTGAGCGCATAGCGCCCGCCCGCGCCCCGCGCCGTCCAGACCGCCACAGGCGTGAGCTTCACCGGCTGAACCGCTTCCAGCACTTGTAGTTGCCCCTTGTGGCGCAGAACAATGCCGCAATGGGTCCAGGGCGAGTTGGTCAACAGACGGATGAGCGCGCTCTGGGACGAAGTGGAGGTATGAAAAAGGATATCCCCCTCCCGGATGACCGATGTCGCTCCGGACTCGCCTGAAAAAACCCCTGTGGGGAAAAACGGCGGGAGAAGCAGCGCCAGCAGCAGAAACGCCGACAATGGAAAAGAGAGGTGCGGGCGCGGCATATGACCTCCGTGGCAGCGCGCAACGCTGTATGATAAAGCCCGCCGTCAGGCGGGCTTTATCATTGTATGCCACAGCGCGGCGCGCTTACAGATTGGCCGCGTACCAGTCTCCGGCCAGGCGCAGGCCCTGGCGCACGTCGTAGCGCGGTTCATAGCCCAGCAGCTTTTCGGCCCGGCTGATGTCCGCCAGAGAATGGCGCACGTCGCCCGCGCGGAAATCGCGGTGCACGGCCTCGGCCGTGGCGGCGGCGGGCAGATGACGGACCACTTCCTCACGGATCAGCGCAAAGAGCTCGTTGAGCGTGGTGCGCTGGCCGAAGGCCACGTTGTAAATCTTGTCGCGGGCCTCGTCACGGGCGCAGCTGGCCAGCAGATTGGCCTGCACCACGTTGTCGATGTAGCAGAAGTCGCGGCTGGTTTCGCCGTCGCCGTTGACGTAGACGGTTTCCCCCTTGATCAGGCTGGCGAACCACTGCGGAATCACCGCCGCATACGCGCCGTAGGGGTCCTGACGCTGGCCGAAGACGTTGAAATAGCGCAGGCCGACGCTGGTGAAGCCGTAGCAGCGGGCGAAGACGTCGGCGTAGAGCTCGTCCACATACTTGGTCACCGCGTAGGGCGAAAGCGGACGGCCGATCTTGTCCTCCACCTTGGGCAGTTCCGGCGAGTCGCCGTAGGTGGAGGAGGAGGCGGCATACACAAAACTCTCCACTTTGGCGTCGCGCGCGGCCACCAGCATATTCAGGAAACCGTCGATATTGCAGCTGTTGGAAAGCAGGGGATCGTCGATGGAGCGCGGCACCGAACCCAGCGCCGCCTCGTGCAGCACGTGCTGCACGCCGTCGCAGGCCTTGCGGCAGGTGTCCAGATCGCGGATGTCGCCTTCAATAAAAGTAAAGCGCTTCCAGGCTTCCGTTCCCACCAGATCACGAACCATATCCAGATTTTTCTGATAACCGGTGAGAAAATTGTCCAGGCCGACCACGGTCTGGCCCATTTTCAGAAGATGCTCCAGCAGGTTGGAGCCGATAAAACCGGCCACGCCGGTCACCAGCCAGCGGGACGGGGCGGCGGTCATGGTTTCACACAAGGCGGCATACGCGCTCATGGTTATGTCCTGTTTTGCGGTCTAAATGTTGATGAATGGCGGCCCTACGGACCGCTTTCCTTGTACCGCGCGCGGCAAGACCTGTAAAGACGCCGCGCGGCGGCCCTCTTTTCAGGGCCGTGCGCAGGTGCTATAGGCAGGCCATGCGCCGCGTTCGCCTGACAACAGATCGCAGCCACAACGGAAGGGAGAAAGCAAGGCATGAAAATCATCGTCCTGGGCAACCAGGCCAGGGCATTGTCCAATTTCTGGAGCGTGCTGATCCGCCGGATGCGCCAGGGCGGCCATGGGGCGCTTTGCTGCGTGCCGCCCGGCGACCCCGAGGCCGACGCGGCCCTGGAGGCCCTGGGCGCGGCGGTGATCCATTACGAACTGGACCGCAAGGGGCTCAATCCCCTGCATGACGCGCGCACTTTCGCGCAGCTGCGGCAGATCTTCGCCATGGAAAAGCCCGATCTGCTCTTCGCCTCCACCATCAAGCCGGTCATTTACGGCTGCATGGCCGCGCGGCGCGCGCGCGTGCCGCACATCTACGCCACCATCACCGGCCTGGGCTACGCCTTCGAGGCTGACAGCCTGTTCAAGAAATGCGTCAACCGCCTGAGCGTCCTGCTTTATCGCAAGGCGCTCAAAAACGCGGAAGGCGTTTTTTTTCAGAATCAGGACGACATCCGCATCTTCCGCGAGTCGGGCATTCTGAAGTCCGGCGCGCGGGTGCTCACGGCGCGCGGCACGGGTGTGGACATCAGGCGTTTCGCCCTCGCGCCCCTGCCCAAGCTGCCGCCGTCCGGCCCCGTGATCTTTCTGCTGGTGGGCCGTCTGCTGGAAGCCAAGGGACTGCCGGAATACGCCGAGGCCGCGCGCCTGCTCAGGGCCCGCCACCCCAACGCGCGCTTTCAGCTTCTGGGCCCGCCGGAACAGGGGCTGGGCAGCGTGAGCCTTGACCGGATCAGAACCTGGGAGCATGAAAACGGCATCGAATACCTGGGCGAAACCAGAGACGTGCGGCCCTATGTGGCCGCAGCCCATGTGCTGGTGCTGCCCTCCTGGCGGGAAGGCACGCCCACGTCCATCATGGAGGGCATGAGTATGGGCCGGGCGGCGGTGGTCACGGATGTGCCCGGCTGCCGGGAGGTGGTGCGCGACGGGGTCAACGGACGCATGGTTCCGTTGCGCGACCCCGAGGCCCTGGCCGGGGCCATGGAAAGCTTCATCCTCGCGCCGGAGAGCATCGTCCGCATGGGCGCGGCCGGGCGTGAGCTGGCCGTCAGGGAATTCGACGCCGAAAAAGTGGCGGCCCGCATCCTGCGGGACATGCGCGTGCCCGCCGGGGCATAAAAGGAAGTGCAATGATCAGTACGTACCGCATGGCGCTCTTGCAGGTTCTGGACATTTTCTGTCTGCTGCTGGCGCTGACCGTCACCGGCGTGAGCACCATCGCGCCGGATTTGAGCGTGTTCCACGACTATACCGGCGCTTCGCTGTTTACGGTCTTTTTTTACATGCTCTTTTTCTACATTCTGGACGCCTACAGCGTGGGCCAGGAGGACTTCAAGGAAACCGCGGGCCGGGTGCTGGTGGCCTGCGTGCTGGGCATCATCTCCTCGGCCACGGCCTCCTATTCCTTCGACCACTGGCGTTTCGACCGCGAAACCCTGCTGATGCTCTTCGCCCTGTCCCTGGCCTTCAGCCTGGGCTGGCGCTGGCTCTATTACCGCAATGCGGACAGGCTGACCCATCCCCTGCGCATCCTGCTGGTGGGCGTGGACCGCGCGGGCAAGGTGCGTCAGTTGCTGGCCGAGGGTCTGCCGCAGGCCAAAATCATCGGCTATGTGGGCGAACGGGACCAGGGTCCGGACGCCGGTCCCTGCCTGGGACCGCCCTTCAAGGCCCTGGACGTGGCCCGCGAAAAAAAGGCCACCATGATTCTGCTGCTGCCCGACGCGCCCATTGACGACGACATTGCCCATGACCTGCTGGAAGCCAAGCTGCGCGGCAGCATGGTGGTGGACATCCGCAGTTTTTACGAGCACGTGGTGCAGCGCCTGCCCCTTTCGCAGATCAACGACGAATGGCTGTTGCAGACCGAGGGCTTTTCCCTGAACACGCGCGGCTCGCTGCGGCGGCTGAAGCGGGCCCTGGACGTGCTGATCTCCCTGGTGCTGCTGATTCCGGCCACGCCCGTCATGCTGCTGACCGCCCTGATCGTGCGCCTGGAATCGCCGGGCCCGGTGATCTACCGCCAGGACCGCGTGGGCCTGTACGAAAAGGAATTCACGGTCTACAAATTCCGCTCCATGCGCGCGGACGCGGAAAAGAACGGCGCGGTCTGGGCCAGCGCCCACGACAGCCGGGTAACCCGCTTCGGCAAGTTCATCCGCAAGGTGCGCATTGACGAGCTGCCCCAGATCTGGAACATCCTCAAGGGCGACATGAGCTTTATCGGCCCCCGGCCCGAGCGCATGGCCTTCGTGACGCAGCTCAAAAAGGACATCCCCTATTACAGCCTGCGCCATACGGTGAAGCCGGGCCTCACGGGCTGGGCCCAGGTCTGTTATCCCTACGGCGCGTCCGAGGAGGACGCCCGCCGCAAGCTGGAGTACGACCTCTACTACATCAAAAACATGTCCATTCTGCTGGACATTCACATTATTTTCAAAACCATCGGCGTGGTGCTCTTTCCCAAGGGGGCGCGGTAGGGAGTGCCGACACTACGTTCTTTTTCTCCCTGACAGCGTCAAACCTCGCCTTTTATTCCAGCTGAGTGCCATACATCTCTGCTGTCCTTGTCCGTAAGCGGCTTCGCTGCAACGACTGAGGCAAGAGAACAAAATTACTGTATGTCAAACTCCCAAAACAAAAAAGGCGGGCGGCATGGCGGCAAAAAGGACTTCCCCCCGGCGCAGGAAAACCATTGCCTCCGAATACAACCTCCTGGTCCGCAAGATCCCCATGCGGGACGGAGTCAGACTGCATACGCGCATTTATCTGCCGAGGGAAACCGGCAGGCACAATGTTATCCTCCAACGTACGCCCTATGACAAGGACAGCGTCCTGAAAGCGCCGGAAGAAAGCTATTTTCGCGCCGACGCCGTATTTATCCACCAGTCCTGCCGGGGCACCGGCATGAGCGACGGCGTTTTCTATCCCTGGCAAAACGAAGCCGACGACACCGAGGACACCATCCGCTGGATCGCCGGACAGAAGTGGTTTTCCGGCAGACTGACCCTGGACGGAGCCTCCTACGGCGGCTGGCTGCAATGGGGCGCGGCGGCCCGCGCGCCCGAGGCTCTGGTCGGCTTTACGCCCGCTTTCGCGCCCGCTGATCTGTATGCCGATGTCTATCCGGGCGGGGCGCTGCTGCTGCATCTCTATTCCGGCTGGGGCATGTCCATGCACTGCGCCGCCAATCTCTCCAACGAGCACATTCCCAATTGGGAACGGCTGCGGCTTGCGGAAAACCTGCCGTTGAAGGATATCGACCTTGCCGCAACGGGCGAAGCCGTGCCCTTCTGGCGGGACTGGATCGAAAATCCGCGCCGCAATGCCTACTGGGCGCAATTCGACGTGGACTGGACGCGCATCGCCGCACCCGCCTATATTGTGGGCGGCTGGTTCGACCACTACTGCAACGCCGCCCTGGAAAACTTCACTGCCATGCGGGAACGGGCGGGCGACCCACAGGCGCGCGCCTTCACCCGTTGCCTGATCGGCCCCTGGACGCACACCGGCCTGGCCAATCCCGAACTTTTCGGCAAGGAAACCACGCCCGAGGCTGTGGCGGCGGACCGCGCCCTGCGCTTCAAAGAAGGGCTGATGGAAAATCCCGCAGTCGACCCTCTGCCGGACGAAGCGCCCGTGACCTATTACATGCTCGGCGCAAAGAAATGGCGCACGGCGCAAACCTGGCCGCCGGAAAACAGCGCGGAGGAAAAATACTACCTGCACTCGTCCGGTTGCGCCAACTCAGTGCTGGGCAACGGTGACCTGAACCTGGCACCGCCCGCCGACGAGCAGTTCGACACCTGCATCTACAATCCCTTCCAGCCCGTGCCCACCACCGGCGGCGGCTTTCTGGGCGGCGGCAAAAACGGCTGCCTGGACCAGTCCGAGCTGGAGAAACGCCTTGACATCCTGGTGTTCACCAGCGCGCCTCTGGACAAAGACCTGGAGATCGCCGGACGCGTGCGCGTTGTCCTCTGGGCTTCATCCAGCGCGCCGGACACCGATTTCTGCGCCAAACTGGTGGACGTGGCCCCTGACGGCACGGCCCTGAACCTCTGCGACGGCATCATCCGCGCCCGCTTCCGAAATTCGGACAAGGTCGAGGAACTGCTGGAGGGCGGGGAAATCTGCCGTTACCTGATCGACTGCCGCCATACCGCCAATTGCTTCAGGGCCGGACATCGCCTGCGTCTGGAACTGAGCCACAGCAATTTCCCGCGCTTTGACCGCAATCCCAATACCGGCGCAAAATTCGGCGACAACGCACTCATGAATCTGGCCAAACAAGTCGTATACCACGACGCCGCGCGTCCCTCCCACCTGATTCTGCCCGTGCTGCGCCAGAGCCTGGCAACACTATAGAATTTTTGTTTGCCTGCAAGAAAGATACGCCTGCTTTGAGGAAGTGTACTCTTGCTTCAGCCGTTGCGGCGCAGGAGCTTTAGCCGCAGGCGGGCAAAAAGGCATGGCGCTGACACGCCCTAAAGCGGCTCAGCCCGCGTCAGACGTGACATACAAGGCCATGGCCAGCAGCATCAGCACGGACATGACCAGCCGCCGGAACCAGATCGCCCGGCTGACGCCGGGTTCCAGGTGGGTATGGCCCATACGCGCCATGGCCGCGCCCATGAGCACCGAAATGATGCCGCGCGAAGCCACGATAATGTTAATGAACACCACACTGACCATGGTCAGACTGTAAAAAAGCAGCAGCATGGCCCCGAACCAGGCGCAGGCATAGCCCAGGGAATCCCTGCACCGGGCCGGGGAACGCCGTACGAAGAACAGCGCGGGCAGCGAAACCAGACCAAGCAGCGCGTAACTCAGGGCCGCCGCTCCGATGGAGCGGGCCACAGCGTTGGGCCCTTCCACGACGCCGATCAAAAGCTTGATGAAGATATCCCCCGCCGAATAGAGCAACAGGGTCAACCCAAGCCAGAATGCGCCTTTCAGCCTGATGCGCAGTCCGGAAAAATTCATGCCCAGCGCGGCCAGTGTGCAGAGCAGCACCGCAACCCAGGCCTGGAAGCCCAAGTCTTCATGCCGCACGAACTGACAGAGCAGCGCGAGCACGATGATCTTCAGGCCGGTCAGGGAGGACAGGCGCGAGGCCTCTATTTCCGCAGCCGCCAGAAAAAAACAGACCTGCCCGGCGGCGGTGCTGAGCACAAGACCGGCCAGCAACCGTAAGTTGCCGGGAGTGGCGGGAAAATGAAAGTCATCGGCCACAAACAGAAAGACAAACGCGGCCATGAGCCCCATAAGCAATTGGGAATAGACGGCCAGGGCCACGGCGCTCTTGTGCCGGTGAATAAAAACCCTGGAGCAGACATAGGACGTGGACTGCATGACGGCCGTGGCCAGACCGGAAGCAATGCCGAATATCATGGTTACGCTCGTTGCTGAAGGTTTCCCATGCGCTTGGTTCCGCTGATTCTCCGCTATGCCGGATGCGCCCGAAAACTCCACAAAGCCCGATATCCGCGATCAGGGCCCCGCAAGCCCGGCGATGTCCAGACTCCGGAAAAAAGCGGCCGCCCCTTCCCGGTCCGGGGACAGGGAAAGGATTTTGCCCGCGAAGAAGAGAATATAGTGTTCAAAGGCGGGATCAGTGCCGAATGTTTCGGTGTAGCCGCGCCAGAGCCTGTCCAGCCAGGCCAGCAGGGCGGGCGCGCCGTGGCGGGCGCAATGCGCTTTCAGCGGGGCGTAGATCAGGCCCGCGTGCAGGGCGGCTTCCGTGGCCCCGGCATCTCCGGGGGCCAGCCCCAGACGGGGGAAGACATGCCCCAGCAGGGCTCGCGCATGCCATTGCGGCACAAAGGGACGGCGGAAATAGCGGTAGCGCAGCAGCACTTCCGGCAGATTGGCGGCGCGCCGCCGCGCGCCCAGCAGCAGATCCGCCCAGAAGGCGAAATCTTCGGCCCGCTCCAGGGTCGGATCAAAGCGCAGGCCGTGGGCGCGCAGAACCTCCAGCCGCAGCAGGCTGCAACCGTTGACCACGGCCGCGCCGAAGACCGTGGCGGCCCGGACGTCTTCCGGCGCGGCGGGAAAGCGCTCCAGCGCCGTGGACTGATGAAAGTATTGCAGCCAGCCGCCGCACACATCCACGTCGGGATGTGCTTCCAGAAAAGCCGCTTGTTTTTCCAGACGCCGGGGCACGGCGATGTCGTCGGCGTCCATCCAGGCCAGATACGCGCCGCGCGCCTGTTCCAGGGCCACATTGCGCGCCGCCGCCCTGCCCTGGTTGGTCCCCAGCCGGATCAAGCGGACGCGCGCGTCCGTACAGGCCTCAACGCGGCGGGCCGTGTCGTCCGTGGAGCCGTCGTCCACCACCAGCAGTTCGAAATCCCGGCAGGTCTGGCCCAAAATGGAATCCACGGCCTCGTTGATATACGGTGCGGCGTTGTGGGCGGGCATGGCGACAGTGATCTTGGGCATATGGCGGCTCCCCGCGCGGCATGGATTCAGCGGCGCGCCCGCTCATACAGCGCGGCAATGGCTTCCCGGTCCGTGCCGTACAGCATTTCCGCGCGCTCAAGCATGGGCGGACGCCGCATGCCTGGCGAAGCCTGACGGATCAGTTCCGCCAGACGGGCAAAGACATTGGTGCGGCGCAGGCACCAGGCGCGGCAGCGGGCCAGATCCTCTTGCCGCTCTTCCCAAAGGTTGCCGCGCAGACAACGCGCAATGCGCTCCATATTGCCCGTCTCATCCTCCGGGTCAAGCGCCAGGAAACCGCCCGTAGCGCCTCCTGTGCTCCCGCAGACCGCCGCCAGATTGGGCGCGCCCAGATAAAGCGGAAACGTCCAGCCTATCCAGGCATCAGCCAGCTTCTCCGTCCAGAAGTTGTCGAGATAATTGTTTTCCAGCACAAGGTGGTATTTGTAGGGGGCTATGGCTTCAGCCTTGTCGGACACGGGCCGGAAACCCCGTCCGAAGACGTCCAGATCGTCCCCCAGCGCCTCTTTCAGGCGCTGCACAAAGCGGATGCGCTGACGCTGCGCTTCCGTGGCCGTCTTGCTGGAGCAGATGACCGAAAGTTTTTTGCGCTTGGCCGGCACGGGCAGATTTTCAATATCGTCGAGGCGGGTGAGCGCGGGGGAGACGGGAACGGCGCCGTCCGTGACGACCCCGTACTGCCAGTTCAGGCAGGGGTTTTCCAGATGCAGCGCGCGGGGCTCCACGCCCCGGAAAGGATAGGGGGAAATGACAGTACCGAACTGTTCAAGATAAGAGCGCGGATAGCGCTTGATTTCCGGCGGCTCGGTGACAAAGAGGACACGCCGCTCACGCGGCGCGCGGGTGAGCGTGCCCGGCGGAGGCTCGTCGAAAACCGCCAGCCAGGAAGCGCGGCAGTCCTTGTCCGCCAGGACAAAACGCGTGTCTTCCCCCTGGCCCATGCCGCCGCAACCATCGCCGGTCTGGCGCAACTAGGGCCAGGCCGCGTGTATGGTGCAAAAAAAGCAATCCATGGCCTGCGCTTCCTATATCAGGAAAAGCGGATCGACAAATTCAACGCAAAAAGGCCGGAGAGGCCACAGATCACTCCTGTCCGCAATCAGACGGCGCTATGCCGTCCGTCCCCGCCAGCGTCCGGACGTCTGCACCAGCCCGTCCCGCCGCAGCAGGCAGCAGGCGCAGCCGGGCAGGCTGTCGGCCAGGCTCAGGGCCTCGCGCGGGGGCATCACAGACAGGGCCGTGGCCAGCGCGTCGGCCGTGAGCCCGTCAGGCGCGGTCACGGTCACGCTGGCCAGAGCCGGACTCTGGCCGGTGGCCGGGCTGACCAGATGGCTGTGCGTCTGTGCGGCGTCGTAAAAAATCTCGTAGCCGCCGGACGTGGCAATGGCCCCGCCCGAGGGCAGTTCCACAACCTGGGGATAGCGGCCCCGCTTTTGCGGGTCTTCCACGGCCACACGCCAGGGCGCGCCCGGCGCTTTGCGGCCGCGCGCCACCATGTCGCCCCCGGCATTGACCAGATGGTCCGGGCAACCGGCGGCGGCCAGTTCGCGCGACATACACTCGGCAATATGCCCCTTGGCGATGCCGTCCAAGGTCAGGCCCATACCGGAACGCGCGAAGCGCAGGCTGCCGCCTCCCACGTCCAGATGTTCCGCGCCCACCAGTTCCAGGGCCTCGCGCAACTCGCTTTCGGCCAGATGCAGGCTTCCTGTCGGGTTGCGGCGCTCGTCCAGCAGACGCAGCAGGGGCAGCACGGTCACGTCAAACGCGCCGCCGGTCAGGTCGCTCACGCGCCGGGCGTGATCCAGCAAGGCCGTCAGCTCCGGCGGGGCGTCCGCCAGCACACCGCGCGCGTTGAGCGCGCCCACCGGCGAGGCCGCGTCAAAACGGGTGAAGACGTCCGCCAGCTCGCGGCCCCGGGCAAAGGCACGCTCCAGGGCGACTTCGGCCCGGTCCGCGTCAGGGTCGACCACGCTGACCGTGACTACGGTGCCCATGAACAAACGTGTCTGTTGCAGCGGTTCGGCGGTTGAAGCGGCCTTGACGGCCAGGGGCAGCAGAGCGGGCGTCAGGGAGGCGGCGGTGAGAACCCCGCCGCTCAGCAGCGCGGCACGCAGAAAATGACGACGGCTGTGATTCAACGGCATGCTGCTTCCTCTCAGGCTTGGGGTTGGGGCTGGGATTGTTCCTGACCGGCGGGCGCGGACGGCGTCGCGGCCGTGTCCTCGGCATCCGCAGCGGGCCGGAGCGCGATGGCCTTCCGGGTGGAGCGCAAAATATGCCGCGGACAACCGCTCACGCAGACTTCTTCGCAGACAGGTCCGTAGGAGAGGCACTGGAGCTGATCAATGACAATGCGGTTGTCCTCCAGGCGCACAGCCTTGGCCGGACAGGCCTTGATGCACTTCCCGCATTTGATGCAGCCCACGTCACAGACGTCCATGACCGCGCGCAGCTTGTCCCTGGTGTTGCAGTAGACCGCCACACGGCCCCGCTGGGGCGTCAGTTCCAGTATGCCGCGCGGACAGGCGGACACGCAGACGCCGCAGCCCGTGCATTTGCCGCGATCCACGCGCACCAGGCCGTCACGCACTTCCATGGCCCCGAAGGGGCAGGCCTGCACGCAGTCGCCGAAACCCAGGCAGGAGTACACGCAGACGTCCGTGCCGCCGCGCATCAGGGCCGCCGCCGCGCAGGAAGGCATGCCCTGGTACTGGTAGCGCGGGGCCACCTTTCCGGCCAGCTTGTCGCAACGCCGCAAGGCGTAGAGAGGTTCGGCCTCGGCCACGGTCTTGCCGGTAAGCTCGCCCACGGCGATGCTGGTGGCGGCGCCTCCGGCACAGCATTTATTGGCCGGAACCGAGGGATCATTGACCACCGCCGTGGCGTAGCCTTCACAGCCCGCAAAGCCGCAACCGCCGCAATTGGCCCCGGGCAGAGCCTCCACCACGGCCTCCACTCTGGGGTCCTCTTTGACGTAAAAGACACGCGACGCCACGGCCAGAATGATCGAAGCCGTGAGCCCTAGGGCGAACAGGGTCAGAATGGAGACAAAGACCATAACGGCAACCTCGGCTAACGTAACAATAACGCGACTAACTTCTCACTATCAGATACGACTTTTCTTTTACTTCGCAATGCCGCCCACAACGTCCCGCGGCGCGACGCCTGACGCCGCCGGGGACCAAAAGACGCCTCTTCTCAATGGCCCATGCCCTTGAAGCCCATGAACGCCAGCGACATCAGCCCGGCCATGACCAGGGCGATGGGCGTGCCCGCCATGGACTTGGGCAGGCGGCAGGTGTCCAGCCGCTCGCGGATGCCGGCCATGAGCAGCAGGGCCAGGGTAAAGCCCACGCTGTAGGCCGCGCCCCAGATCATGGATTCCAGCAGGCCGAAGCCCTCGCGCTGCACCAGGATGGCCACGCCCATGACCGCGCAGTTGGTGGTGATCAGCGGCAGAAAAATGCCCAGAGCCGCGTAGAGCGGCGGCACGGCCTTTTTCAGGAACATCTCCACGAACTGCACCAGAGCGGCGATGACCACGATGAAGACAATGGTCTGCAGATAGCCGAGATTATAAGGGGCCAGCACATAGCGCTGCATGAGCCAGGTGCAGCAGGTGGCCACGATGATAACGAAAATCACGGCCCCGCCCATGCCCAGGGCCACGCCTTTTTCCTTGGAGCAGCCCAGATAGGGACAGTTGCCCAGATACTGCGCCAGCACAATGTTGTTGACGAAGATGGCGGAGATAAAGATCGCGAAAATTTCCATGCGCCGCTCCTTTCACACGTCCGTGGGGGCCGGGGTCTAAGCCTCGCGGCTCATATTGCAGGCCTGGCATGCACCGCAGCCCTCTGTCAGGGGCTGGGGTTCGCGGCCCTTGCGCCGGGCCTGCCAGAAGTTGATCAGATTCATGGCCGCCAGGATCAGGCCCAGGCAGATGAACGCGCCCGGCGCTTTGACCATGATCCGAAAAGGTTCGAAGCCGTCCCACATGACGGCATGGCCGAACCATGTCCCGTTGCCCCAGATTTCCCGCAACGAGCCCAGAAACGTCAGGGACAAGGTGTAGCCGATGCCGATGCCCAGGCCGTCGGCCACCGAGGCGGCCACGCCGTTTTTGGCGGCAAAGGCCTCGGCCCGGCCCAGAATGATGCAGTTGACCACAATGAGCGGCACAAAGATGCCCAGTTGCTGATAAAGCGGATAGGCGTAGGCCTGCATGAGCAGTTCCACGGCCACCACCAGCGAGGCCGCGATGACGATGAAGCAGGCGATGCGCACTTTCTTGGGGATGATGGTGCGCACCATGGAAATCAGCATATTGGAGAGCACCAGCACAAAAATAACCGCCAGGCCCATGCCCAGGCCGTTGTCCGCTGAATTGGTCACGGCCAGGGTGGGGCAGAGTCCCAGCACCAGACGGAAAGGCGGCAGCTCTTTCCAGAGCCCCTTGGTGAATTCCTGCATGACAGTCATGGCTGCCTCCTTACGGCAAAATCAGCGCGCCGCGCGCGGCGCTCCCGGTCCGGCGCGGGACGCCCTATTTGGACCAGGCCTTGAGAATTTCCGGCTTGAGCAGGCTGTAGACTTGGGCCGCCTTGTTCACGGCCGCCACCACGCCGCCGGAGGAAATGCTGGCCCCGGAAACGGCGTCGATGCCGCCGCCCTGCGCCGTGAGAGCCACAGGAGCGCGCGCGCCGCTGAACTGACCGGCAAAGGCCTGTTCCGTCACGCGCATGCCCAGGCCTGGCGTTTCCTTGAGCGTGGTGATGCCGATGCCCTCCAGGCTGTCGTTGCCCACGTTAAAGCCCACCATGACCCCGATCTCGCCGCCGTAGCCCTTGCCCTGCTCTTCCAGGGCCACGCCCACCAGCCTGCCGTCGCGCAAGGCCGGAAAGACCATGACCGAGCCGTGCTCCAGCGGGAATTTGCGGCGGTCCGCAATGGGCGAATTCTGGGCATGGGTGAACACTCGCGCCAGAGCCGGGCCCTGCACGTAGGTGAGCACCTGTTCCTCAATGCGCGGCGCCGTGACCATTTTGAGATAGGACAGGGCAAAGCCCGACAGTCCGCAGAGCACCGACAGCACCACCACCATTCGCAACATGCCGATCATGACTAACGCGCTCCAAAAGGTTTGGGACGGATCAGATCCAGGAAGGGGGTCAGCAGATTGACCAGAAGGATGGCAAAGGGAGTGCCGTCCACATAGACGCCGTATTTACGGATGACTATGGTCAGCGCGCCGCCCAGCAGACCGTAAATGAACATGGGCAGCGGCCGGGCCGGGGCGTTGGCCGATTCCGTGGCCAGAAAGAAGCCGCCCAGCATCACCGACCCCGTGCAGAGATGGAAGAAGGGCGAGGCGTTCAGGGCCGGGTCCAGCATGTAGTAAAGGGCCGCCGGACCGGCCACGCCCAGGAAAAAGCCCAGCGAAATCTGCCAGCGGATAATCCCGCGCGCGGCCAGAAAAGAACCGCCCAGGAAAAGCGCGCCCACCTGGCCCGCGCCCAGTCCGTTGATCTGTCCGCCCAGCAGCAGGTCCGTGAAGGGAATGGCGTCGGCTGCGGCCGCGCCGAAATATTTGAGCCGGATCAGCGGGTCCATGTAGTCCGTGGCCAGCTGCATGGCGTTGGGGTCCATGAACAGGGGGAAGGAGACGAAGAGCACGGCCCACCCCACCAGAGGCGTGTTCACCGGATTGGCCCCCAGTCCGCCGAAGGCCATCTTGCCCAGGGTCATGGCGATGAACGCGCCCAGCATCACCAGCCACCAGGGTGCGGCGGCGGGCAGCAGAAATGCCAGCAGCAGGCCGGAATTGACCGCCGTGAAATCGTCCACCGAAAGCTCGCGGCCCATGGCTTTCTGGCAGAGGGCCTCGGTGAGCACGGCGGTGGCCACGCACAGGGCCATGACCCGCGCGGCGGGCAGGCCCCAGTTCCAGACGGCCATGATGACCGCCGGGGCGAGACCGGCCAGCATGTAAAAACTGGTCTGGCGGATGGTGCGCCCGCAGTGCCAGTAGGGCGGGGCGCTCATGGCCAGAAGCACGGACGTGGCGGCTGCGGACATCATTCACCTCCCTGTTTGGCGGCGGTTGCGGCCTCGGGAACCGCCGCGCCCTCGGCGGGCACGGGACGCAGCTCCTGAAGTTTCGCGGCCGCGTCGGCCTGGGCCAGTTTATGCTTGGACAGGCGGATGTATTGCAGCACGGGCCGCCGGGCGATGCAGACATAACCGCACAGGCCGCACTCCAGGCAACATTCGATGTGCTCGGCGCGGTTGCGCTCATGCAGGGCGAATTCGGCGTAGCGGCTGAGAAAGCTGGGGCTCAGACGGGCCGGGCAGATCAGCACGCAGGCTCCGCAGTTGATGCAGGGACTGTGCCCCTGCATGGGCGGGATGGTGCCCGCCTCCACCACAAACACGCCGGTGGAGCCCTTGGTCACGCTGCGGTCCAGCCTGTCCAGGCTCTCGCCGCGCAACGGGCCGCCGCGCACCAGGGTGTCACCGTTTTTCAGCTCGATGTTGGCGAAGTGCAGCAGCTCGCCGATGGTGCTGCCCTCTTTGACGATGTAATTGCCCGAGTGTTCGAAACTGCCGATGGTCAGCACGGTTTCGATGAGCGGCAGACCGGTGCGGGCCACCCGGCCCAGGCTCCAGACGTTGTGCAGCCCGACGATGCCCACGCCCTCGGGATTTTCCTTGCCCGTGACGGCCTTGACGACCAGAGCGTTGACGCTGGCCGGATACTGGGAGGGCACATGGGCCACCTCAATATCATGGTAGTGCAGGCGCATTTCCTTGGGCACGGCCAGCAGTATCTTTTCCGCCGGGGAAAGGCGGCGCAGCACTTCCAGACCGGCCTTGAGATTGTCCAGATGGGTGAGCAGCATGGGCTCGGCCCAGGTCACGCCGGGGTCCGGATTCAGGCCGTTGATGATCAGCGTCTTGCAGTCCTGGCCCAGAGAGCGGGTGTTCAGACCCAGTCCCTTGAGAATTTTGCCCAGCTCCGCCCCGCGTTCCGGCAGGGCCAGCAGGTCCACCTTGTCCTTTTCCACAGCTTCCGCGGCCAGACGCTGCTCTTCGTTGGGCTCCACGGCTTCCACAAAGATGCTGCGCTCGTTGATCTCCGAAATGCGGCCGAAGATGGGCGAAAAGGCGTCTCCCTTGAGCGGCGAGGGATGCACCGCCAGGCGCATGCGCGGGTGGACCAGGGTTTTCTTGGTCACCCCCTCCACCAACTTGAAGCCCTCACGGTTCAGGCGCACCAGTTGCGGCTCCGGCCCGGTGCTGAAGCGCTGCGTCACCCCGTACAGCAGATGGAAACGGGGATCGTTCAACATCTGAAATAACTCTTTCATCCCCGCCTCACTTGCTGGTATGGCACTGCGCGCACTGTTCCTTGCCGTAGGGGCCCTTCTTCAGCTTTTCATGGCAGCCCATGCACAGTTTGTGGTAGGCGTCCATGCGGCCGGGAATGAGCTTTTCCGCGGGCAGACCGTGGCAGACGGCGCAATTGGTGAACATGGGATTGAGCTTGACCAGGCCTTCCTTGGGCAGAATGTCGCGCACGGCCGTCTGGCTGTGGCACTGGGCGCAGCCCTTGGCCTTGGCCGCGAACATCTCCTCGTGGCAGGTCACGCAACGGGCGTGCACGGCGTCGGCCAGATTGGGCGGCGTGCCCTCTTCAGCCTTCTTGCCCGTGGGCGCGCCGGAATCGTGGCAGTCCGCGCAATTCTGCGGTTCAGCTTCGATCTCGGTATTTTTGTGGTGACATTCGCGGCAGTCCACCCCGTATTCTTCCTGATGCCTCTTGTGCCCCCACTTCTTGGCCGCAAGCTCATAATGGTGGCAGGTGGCGCAGGATGCGTTGTCGTTGAAGGCCGCCATGTGGTTTTTCCTGAAGGCCGCATCGAACGCCGCGCCGTGACAGGATTCGCAACGCTGCACGTTCTCGCGCCTGACCGGACTTTCGTGGTGGCATTTCTCACAGGGGATCTTCTGCTGGAAGGCGTGCTCCGCGTGCTGGAGGACCACCGGGCCGCCGGCGTTGTCCAGCAGGACGCGCTGGGGCACGGCTTCGTGAGGCAAGGGCAGCACATATCCCACCACGGCCAGGACCGCCAGAATGACTGTCAACAACGCTATAGGAAAGTAACGCTTTTGCAACGCTGCACCCCTTACAGTAATAAAACCGCGACAATCCCCCGCCGCAGGCAAGGGAACAGCGCCCGGGCCGGGCTCCTCTGCCTGACGTCATAATCCATTGCCGACGGCGATTTTCGTCCGCGCGTGAATGGTGAGGACCGACAGGGAGCGTTTTCTCTATTGCGACGCTACAGTGAAACCCTATTTGAGGTGAGACTCCTTTGAATATCATAGTAAATTTTTTTCCTTTTGGGAAGGCATGTTACGAATATTCTTGCTGCTCCATTTTTCACGAGCCGTGTCCAATGAAAGAAAATCCGCATTATTGGCCGCGTTACAAATTGTTTGTTCAGCCAATGAACATAAGAAAAAAACCTCCGCACAGAGGCTGGAGGCACGAAAAGAGGGAGAAAATTTCCGGCCGCACGCCTGGGCGGCTCAGCCCCGGCGCGCGTTTTCATCGGGTTCGTAGACGGCAAACGTTGCCCGTCCCCGCTGCTTGGCTTTGTAAAGAGCCTGGTCCGCAGCCTGCAGCGCTTCTTCAAAACTCAGAAAGCCCTCAAGCGGATACGGGCAGATGCCGATGCTTGTGCTGTAAACGTACTCCTTGCCATTGCCTTCCACGCTGCCCCGCTGTGTTTTGCTCAGTTCACAGGCAAACGCCTCAATGTCGGCGTCGTCCCGCACAGGCGCGAAGAGCACGAATTCATCCCCGCCGTAGCGGCAGGCCAGAGCGTTCCGCTTGTCCGCAAATTCCCTGAGCTTGTCCGCGAACTCCCGCAGGGCCATATCCCCGGCGTCATGCCCTAGGTGTAATGTTCCAATAGGTTGTTCACCCTGCCTCAAGCCGGTAAAGCTGGAGTTGACAGACAACAGTAAACCGAGCCGAGGACAGGGTGAACAGCCATAAGAATGCCAAATTGACTGCACGCGGTCGA